>NZ_CP076133.1:0-305000 GCF_018736045.1 Flammeovirga yaeyamensis
ATGAAAAGAAATGTTTTAATCACAGGTACATCCACAGGTGTTGGATTGGAAGCTTCAATTCTCTTTGCTAAAAATGGCTTTAAGGTCTATGCTACAATGAGAAATCTCAAAAAAGCAGATGCTCTAAAAGACGCTATTGAAAAAGAACAATTGGATATCGAGATTCTACCTTTAGATGTCACCGACTTATCGTCTATTAAAAAGGCAGTAGATACTATTATAGCTAATGATGGGAAAATAGATGTCTTATTTAATAATGCAGGGGCCGGATTTGCAAAAACTACCGAACAAACATCTGAAGAAGAAATTCGATGGGTGACCGATGTAAATTACCACGGTGTAGTCTTCTGTACCAAAGAAGTGCTACCACATATGAGAAAACAGAATGGTGGACAAATTATTACGATCACTTCTGTGGGAGGCTTAGTGGGACAACCTTTCAATGAGTTCTACTGTGGAGCCAAGTTCGCTGTAGAAGGTTACATGGAAGCATTGGCGAACTATGTTTCAAAACCTTTCAATATTAAAATTACAAATGTTGAGCCTGGTGGCATTTCAACGGAATTTATGGCTTCAGCTGTTCAGAAAACTTCTTCCAATGGACAGTTTGCTATGGGTGAGTATCAAGGAATCTTTGAGAAGTACATGGCTGGCAGTCAGGAAAGAGCTAAAAGTAGCGAAATTCCAATTTATCAAACAGGTAAAGAAGTGGCTGAAGTAGTCCTTCAAGTCGCCCAAAATGAAAATCCTCCTTTAAGAATAAGAAGTTCCGAATGGGCCGAACGTTTTTGTCAGTTAAAAACACAAGCAGATCCCGACGGAACAAAACTTCGTGATATGATTGCGAATAGTTTCCTTTAGAAAAAAGAAATGCACTAAGAAAACTCTTAGTGCATTTACTACTTTCACCAATTCAATGTTACTTAATAATAATTTTATGTGTTTCCACGAATTGCTTATCCACATTTAATTTTAGGATATACATTCCGCTTGACAATTCTTTTAATGGCAACAATTCTGAATACAATCCTGCTTCTTGCTGATCGTATGTTTTTCTAAATATTGTCTGCCCATTGATATCGACCAATTCCATTTCCACACCTGTGTTTTCATCTACTTTATAAGCCACAACAGCTTTACCATCGGTTACTGGGTTTGGATAAACCACCGAGTGATCAAAAGTGCCGAAATCCAAGTGCATTGGCTGACCGTTTTTATCTGTACTGTTCATCACTGCAGACGGATCGTCGATGATTTCAACATAGATTAGGTAGGCGACAAAACCGTTCTCTTTACCGTCATCAGCGGCAAATACCAACTGCCCTACTCCTTCTTGGATTGGGTTGATATTAATAAAGGTTTGACCCAATGATAAATCGACAATATCTGGAGTGTAGTTACCCGCGTAAATCAATAGTTCATCATCGTCGGGATCGTTAAATAGATCGTCTGGACTGATCGTGATTGCTTGTACTGTATCCGCCAAATTCACTCTAATAATGGCATAATCCATGTTCAACATCGGAGATCTGTTTTTATGAGTCACCTCAATTAATGTCGTATCTACCGTGGTGTTCCCAAATTCATCAGTTACTGAGATTGGAAGATGATACAAGCCCTCACTTTCGTAATCAGCTATCACTTTTAAAGAAGCCGTCTGAGCTCCATCTTGTTGGAAATGATAAACGATATTTTGAATATCATTTGAATCCACTTGAATGCTCATCGCATCTCCTTCTGGATCTTCAAATAGATAATTGAAGGTATATTCTCCATCTTCGCTTACTCGAAGTGTATCTTGATAGCTATTTGGTGTATGTAAAAATTCTGGACGTCCATTTACATTCACTTTTAGCTTAACGATGTCTTTTTCTTTTGCAGCATCATTGGTCAACACAATAATTGAAGCTACATTTTCGCCCGGTTTTGCTCCCGAAGCATTCACTGTAGCTGTTACTTCAGATTGTCCACCTTGCAAAAGCACATTTTCTTTTTGATCCAATGACAACCAATTGTTTTCACCACTAGCCGTTAACGGACGAATCTTCCAAGCAAACTTCTCATAACCATGTGCTTGCCACCAATTATATTTTCCATCTACAGCTTCTCCGCCGTAAACTCCACTGTAACAATTGTCTAGAATTGCCCGATCCTCTGTACTGTTAAAGCCCATGTACTTAGGTGCAACTGGAAGTGCAACACCAATAAAGAAAGTCTCCCCTTCTGGGATATGGAAAGGTTGATCTAATTTGAAGTACATCCAATCTTCGTCGATTTTTTCTGTGATTTTGAATCTTTGATCCAATAACAACTGACCTTCTTGAGGTAAATCTCCACCTTGGTGAATCATAATACGCACATACTCATTGATACTCTGAATATAAGAATAGACTTTCACATGAGTCACATCAAAACCACCTGAAGGAGCGACAAATCGATTGGCAAATCCTAATTTTGCACCCACTACAAAAGGAGTGAATACACCATCTGCTTCTTCACTACGATCCAAGGCCAATGAATCGACTACCACTCCGTTTGTTCTTGTAATTTCGCCTATTTCCTCAATAGCTCCCGGAATAACCGTTGGGTCAATTTCTGGTAACACTGCTGGAATAATAGAATATTTCAGTTTCGATTCTCCATTGTTTTCAATAGAAAATTTATAGTCCAATGTGTCTGTACTTCTCATTGTGTACTCCTGATCGGTAGCATCCCAAACAAAAACAGGTGAGTCCACTAATTTTGCAGTGATATTTGATGACGCTTCACCTGTAGTATTAATAAAGTTCAGCTGTCCATTTACATCACTTTTTTCTGATACAGGTAAGACAAACTTAATATTCACCACTTCCCAAGGTTGAATCACAATTGGAGACAATAATGTCCCTGAACTGTTCATAATCATTTGATTACCGTCTTCATCAAAGAAGTTAGCAGCCTCTAAATTAGTTCTTGTTATTTTAGTGACCTCAAGATCATTATTCCCAATATTCATCAATTGGATCTCATCTGAAATACTTAAGTTTTCCTTGTATACTACCTCATCAAAGTCGACATCATTTAGTACAGATAATTCCGGTGATCCTGTTACGTTTACTTTTACAGGTACCTCAATCAATGGTTTGATATCGCTATTTGTACGTACTCTTAGCGTATCAAAATACGTCCCATTATAGTTATATCTCGATGTATTGACCGATAGTACATAATTGTCTTTTGCATTTGCACTTGCTTTATGATGTACAGGAGGAACGATAGCAATCGAAGAACGATTTGTAAGGTACGATTGATTCACAATAAGTACACTTTCGTCTTCTAAAGTGTATTTCTCATCTGGACTTTCTAAACCATATTTTAGCAATCCGCCCCATGTATCCAGCTTTTTGTAGTGGAAATAAATACGACCGTCTTTCACGATTTCCAAACCAAAACTTAATATACCTGGACTAGATGTAGCGTCTTTACCTATAAAGTTGTTCCACTGTACCAACATACGGTCGTCTGTTACTTTATAGTAGATACTATCTGTTCCCGAATACTTTAAGTAAGACCAGAAAGGAGCAAGAATACCACTCACACCATCCTCTTTTTCAAAACGTTGGTAAAGGAAATCTTCTTCCATTGGAAGCACTGAAGCCATACCGTGAATAGATACCCAAATACTATCGTATTCACCACCATAGAAAGGAAAATCAAATGGTAAACCGATGGCCATAGGCTTATTATCTTCTACAGGAAGTACGTTTTCACCTTTGATATTCTCCCAACGATAGAAGTTATTTTCTTCGTTGCTCGTATGCCAAGTATATCCGTAATCGTCTTTCATAAAACCGAAAGTGGTGCTATCGAACACATCATTTATCGACTCATTTCGAAGTGAAGTAAACAAACCTTCTTGAATGACATATTCGAAGTCGACTCCATTACTTTCATTCTGAATATAGACATCTACATTTTCTACCTCTCCGATAGTGGCATCTACTACTATTTCTGATGGGAAGTTATGCGAATAGTCAGCATCAAAAATACCTTCTCCGATAATGGTTGATCGAGTGATATTTCCATCACTAAAAGTAACAGTAGCCACTGCTTCCTCCTTACTATTTGATGTTGGCGTATAGATTATTGGCAATGGGAAATTCGATTGTCCTTTGATTTCAGTCCCAATCAACTCATTATCAAAAGAGAACACATCGTTGTTGATAGCTATAGAAGAAATCGTTACAGCTGCTGATCCAGTATTTTCTATATGAATAAAATTCTTTTCGAATAAACCGATTTTTACATCAGCAAAAAGAACAGAATCGACTGCACTCATTTCAGGCTCACCGTGTACATTTACTGTAAATGGAACGGTTGTCAATCCTTCAACTGTATTTGATGAAACCACAATAGAGTTTTGGTATGTCCCGTTAATTTGCTGGTTGAATTCGGGGTCTAAAGTCACCTTTAAATCGACACTATTTCCCGGAGCAACAACTCCTTTGTAAGGTTCCACATCAAATACCATGTTGATATCTTGAGATGGCTCAAAAGCGACCGTTGTACCGTTTTTCAACAACAAAGCATCGTCGTCGAAATCTTTGTACATCAATGTATCTTCAGTGGTAAAACCAAGCGTGTAAACTCTATATCTTGTTTCAGGATCGATGTTTTCAACATTCACATAGTTGTATTCGATCAATCCATTTCTGTAGAATACAATCTGATACTCCAATTCCGCATTTCTAATATTGAATTTAGAATTCTCATAGATAATGTGATTGGTCTTCATTGAAACCACAAACTTGTCACCATAGGCATGGTATTTCATCTCGATGGCACGTTGGAAACCGTCTTCGAAATCGATCGGACTACAAGCTATATAATTGTACAGAAAAATACGTGCATTATACGTGATATCGAACTTGCTTAACTTCTCATTGAAGAAAGGAAATTCCATACCGAAGTCATATGTTGCAAAGGTTACTTCAGGATCGATATCTTTACCAATTTGTTGAAGTTCATCCCAAAGCTTACCATCAAAAGGTGCGGATTTAATGGAATAACTTAACGCTTCTGGCAATACACCACCTTTTAAAGCTAACTGACTATAAGGCGTTAAATCGTATTCCAAATCGGCTTGTGAACCGGTATTTTCTAACGTTAATGTCACCTCTTTTGTGGTGCCATAATCAATATCTATATCCGTATCTTCCAATGTTACATTTAGTGTTGGTGGTACGACACTCATTACTGTTAATGGAACATTGATTTTTCCTGCATCCGTATCTAGAATTAATGTTTTTCTATGGATTCCATCAGATGATATGGTGAAAGGAAAACTGAATTCTTGAGTTGATTTTGCTTCTACAGTGATTGGATCTTCTAACGTCACCGCCTGTCCATCGATCTCATATCCGTTAATCAGCAAATCGCCCAATCCTGTATTCTCTAAGATTATTTGATGTTCCTTTTCGACATTCGTAAAACATTCTAGTTCGTACTGTTTCTCTAAATCAATAGCAGCAGAATGTCCGGTGACATTAACCTCCACCTCAATATTTACAATAGGTTTATGGATGTCGTTGGTTAAGATACCCAAAGAAGCCAAGTGTTTACCATTGGTTAAAGATTGTGCGTCTACAGTGGCAGTTACGGAAGAAGTTTCCCCCGATTCAATTTTACCTGAAGTTGGATCGATAAATACGAAAGAACCGTTGCTACCTGTACTCAATACTCTTAGTAAAGGGATCGTACTTCTAGCAGAAAGTACCAACGACGATTCGTAAGTTCTACCATTGTCTCTAGAAACTATAAAGTTATCGACTTCTGAAGGAATAAATCCAAACTGTAATAATAGTGGTCTTTCGATTTCTTTAGGAAAATGAATGACTGCCCAAAATGTCTCGTTTTCATCAAAAAATTGCGGTTGATAAAGAGGCATTCTGTAGTATTTCATCACATCCACCGTATCAGGATAATACTCTTGAGTGTAGACTACTTCAGACTCCAACAAGTTTCTATATCCGCCTTTTCTGATTTCGATAAAGAACGGTTTATCACTTACCGTTGGAATCATCCCTAATTCAATATGCGTTAAATTGAATTCATAATCGTAAGGAATATGGAAACGTGTTGCGAAAATTAGACCTGCATTTGGATTACCAGAACCTGCAATGATACTTGGACCTTCGTACAATTCATACGACATACCCGATACGTATTCTGTGACATCATTTTTCCAATGCTCGTTCGAATGAAGCACCGCTTCTGACACTTCCGTCACTTCCATAGAAGTCGGGATTTCCATTGTACGACCAGCAGAATTAAGATTTACTTCATTATTGAAATTCAATGGCATGCTTAACACCTCATTCACTTCTTCTTGAGCAACTGAAGCCGTTTGTGTTTCTATACCATATTCTTCATGATAATTGTGCTCGTTGGTCACCATCGCTGCCCAATACACTGCTCCATCTCCGATATTAGAAAACTCTAGTGGAGCCTCTACAGTAGTTTGATCTTCTACATCAATAAACACAGAAATCTGATTTGTATTCGACATGAAATGAGGTTCATCTACCGTCGTCAGCTTCAGAATATTTGATATTTCCGAGAGATTTGAAAACTGATCGACAGATTTCACCGCGAACCAATAATCTGATTTCTTCAATAACTGATTGAAACGCACTCTGAACGTATCTCCCTCAGCCATATTATTTTCGATTCCAAAAATTAACTGATTATTGAAATTCTCCTCTGTAATTTCTTCTGTCGAAAATGCTAAATAGAACACGCCAGGACCGTTACTATCTTCGTCTTCAGGAACTGTCCATTCTAAAGTTACTTCATTATGAAGAATTTCAGCTGCCGTTAAATCATCAATTGCGTTGGGTGGAATACGGTTGTCGTCTACCAAAGCATTGGCCGCATTCAATACTCCTCGACCAAACTTGTCGTTGTGTTGGAAAGTGAAAGGAACCACTGAATTCAATAAAATTCTTTTTAGATCATCCGCAGTAAAATCATCACCACCAAATTTAGAAATCACCAATGCAGCCACACCACTTACATGTGGACAAGCCATTGATGTTCCTTCCATATAGCCGTAGTTGTTATTGGTTAGGGTACTCAAAATACCTCCTTCTTGATCGAAATTAAGCATATCTCCACCGGGAGCAGCAATATCGATCCAATCGCCTGAAGTGGTGTAATACGACGGTAAACCTGATGGACCTAAGGCAGAAACTGCCACTACTTCATCAAATGCTCCGGGATATTTATTTTGCATTTCAGTACCTGTGTTACCTGCTGCAAAGAATAAAATACCACCTTTCATGGGGCTACCTTCATACTGACCTGCTTCGGCTACAAAATATCTAATTGCCTCTAAAACTTCTGGCTCGTAGTAATTGTCTACGTTATATCCCCAAGAGTTCTGAGAAATAACAGCTCCGTTATCGGCTCCGTATACAATCGCTTCGGCAAAGTTATTTCCGTTTCTTTCGCGGTAATCAAACACCTGACAAGACATTAGCTTTACACCATTGCCCGATCCATCGCCACCAGCAACACCAGCTACACCTACTCCATTGTTATTTACGGCACCCACTGTACCCGCTACGTGAGTACCGTGGTCGCCTGGAGTTATTGGTCCGGGAACAATAAAGTTGTAACCGTATACGTCATCAACATAACCATTTCCATCGCTATCTTCACCGGGTGTACCATTCATTTCGGCTTCGTTCACCCACATGTTGCCCACTAAATCTTCGTGGTAAGGATCCACGCCTTGGTCAACAATAGCGACAATAATATTGGAGCTTCCAGATGTTACTTCCCAACCTTCTTCCAAGTTGATATCCATATGGTATTCACCACCAATTTGTCTGTGGTTAATATAGTGCCATTGATCAGTCAACAAAGGGTCATCAAACTTGAATTCCTCTTCTTGAGTGTTTGTTGCTTTAAAAGCATTTTGCTTAAAAAGTACAGGTTGAGAACCATTGTCGATATTCACTTTAGTGTATACCGGTTTCACGATATCCACTTCCGATAAACCTTTGTAATTCTCTATCATTACATAAGGATCGATGAGTGTATCAAAATCTATTTCATACCACAAGTGAAGCCCATATTCTCTATGTTTCGCTTCATGTTTGGTAGAAAAAGGGAATACTCTTCTAATAGAATAAATTCCTGCTTGTTGGTTCACATCATCCACATGTGCAATACCTACTTGGTTACCAGAAGATGATAAACGCAAATTCGATGAGGTATTGATGGCATCTTTGGTAAATTTCACTCTGATTTTACCACTTACGATATCGTCCCCCGAAGGCTGATTTTGTTGTCCAAAAGTACTGAAAGCAAAGCCAATACTTAAGAACAGTAATATCAATAATTTCTTCATTTTCTTAATTTTAGCTTCTATTGTTTTTCACGTACAAAACGAACGGTTAAGGCATTGTAATACGTATTCATTACCGCAAAACCGACATTATCGATACTTGTATTCATAAGGAAAACATACCCCATACCTGTATTCTGATTGATATCGGAAGTCATGATTAACGTCTCTCTATCTTGTGCTTTGAAAATGTGCCTGAATGCTGGATCTGATGGATCGCTAAAAGATAAATATCCTGGGTGATTGATCTCCAAGCCAGATGCTCCACCTTCTCTTAAGGCTTCTTTTGCATACAATTCACCCCCATACAATCTGATAATATCATCTAGTTCGATAGACGTAGGAAGTCTCCACCCTTCGGGTGGGTTATTCAGCATAGAAGTGATAAAATAATGTCGCCCGTAGTACTTTCTCTCGTCTTCATCATCTAGTGCATGACCGTCTTCGATGATTGCTCTATAAGCATATCCATAGTACCATGACATGTTCCCTGGATCTTCCGCATAATTGTAATTATCGGCCATCCATTCCAGACCGTTAATCTCTACGAAACGGTATTCTTGGTTATCTCGAGCGTCTACCCAAACACCCCATTTTCCTCTAAAACGAAGCTTCACGGTATCAGTGGAAACGGTATTATTTACTTCTACTTTCCAAGCCAATTCGTATTCTGTATCAGGATCGCCTTTAAACAATGAATGAGGTAAATCTTTGTTGTAGATTTGAGCGTTTTCATCACTTAATAGGGTCCAACTACCCACACCTCCTGCTGGTAAAAAGGCTTCTAAAGTGAAGAATTTTTGGTCTTTATCATTTAGATCAGTAATAATATCTAACTGATCATCACCCGCAAATGCTCTTAACTCATCAGTAACAAAAGCTAATTCTTCAGAGACTATTTGATTACCGAAGGTCATGGTCCATTGCACTCTGTAGGCGTTGTTTTTCAGACCGACAAATGCAGCAGTACTATCATTGACCATAGTGATCTGACCACCATTACCCTCGACAATTTCCCATGTACCGGTAGTACCAAATTTGGGTGCTTCTGCTGTTAAGTAGGTTGAGATATTATTGAATAAAGTGTCTTGAGGAATGACAGTTAAGATCGTTGGTTCCAGCGCTTTGTAAGATACCGTAATCACGTCCGTTTGGTACTGATCACCTTCTCTCACTTCCCAGATTAACTGATACGTCACCCCAGGTTCTCCATAAAATTTGGTATTGGGTGAGTGTGCATCTTCGAAAACTCCGTTCTCTCCGATGTACACTTTCCATGTTCCAATTTGTCCTGTCTTTACCGCTTGAGCATTTAATTCTATCATATAGTTTTCTGTTTCTATATCGATAAAACTTGGCCCTGCATCGGCATTTATTTTTATCAATTCGGCATCCTTTTTACACCCAAAGCCAAGCAAGAGTGTAAAAAGAAAACCGATTGTTCTTATCGTGATTTTACTCATACGAAGTTTATTTAATCAATTGGTTGTTTGATGTTAGTAACCCTCATTCTGATCTGCCTCCGAGATATTACTGTTGGCATCAATTTCTGATTGAGGAATTGGGAAAGTCATTCTATAATAATCCGGATCATTTGATGTAAAATTGAATTTCACCCAATGGTTACCCTCCCTTACAAATGGCAACTGACGTCTTTTGATATCGTTCCATCTAAAGCCTTCTCCGAATAACTCTTTTCTTCTCTCCAATAGGATTTCATCAATGAGTTCCTGACCTGTATTTGTGCTTTTTCTAACGCCAGGATACGATCGAGATTGAATTAAATACAAAGCATCTTGTGCTTTTGAGTAGTTCCCTAATTCTGCTTCACACTCGGCTTCTATCAAATGCATTTCTGAGGCACGAATGACAATTCTTTCAGCATTACCCACTACAGCATTGTGACCGAACTTTAAGATCAAATGTCTGTTTTCATCAATTTCTGGCTCCATCAAAAAGAAACCTGCTCTCGCATCATCGTTAGAGAACTTTTCTACAAACTTATCGTTTGCTCTCATCGAACTATAACCTGCTACAGGCCAATAGAAAGAGGGTAAACTTAGGTAAATGTTGTTATCTTCTTGAGTGTAAGCAATAGCATAAATAGTCTCTGAGTTTCTAAACATAAACCCAGCATACATATCGTTAATCGACATTAAATCTAGGTCTTTATGTGCCATTTGTGCATAATCTCTAGCCATCTCCCATTCACCAATATCTAAATAGGTTCTCGCCAATAATGCATAGGCACCTCGCTTAGAAAAGAATCCTTGGTCGAACTCATCCTGATCCAAATCCGTCAATAACTCCAACGATTTTAATAAATCAGAAGCAATAAATTCATATGTATTTTGAACCGTAGATCTTCCTAAGTCTTCTTCGTCAATCCCTAAAATTCTATCCGCTTCCATGATCGATAAAGCATTAGGATTTCGTTTGTAAGCCTGAGAATACATTTGCACCAATTTTAAGTGAACATAGGCTCTCAATGCGCGGGCCTGTCCTTCCAATTCGTTCATCTCTTCTTGTGAGGCACCTGGAATAGATTGTGCATTTTCTACGATTTTATTTACATCGTAAGCCAATTTATAACCCGACCACCAAGGTGCATCTACATATGTATATGTAGGGAGCACATTCATTTGATATACCTGAGTGAACCAGTTCCAGTTATCGACAGAATTGATCATCAAATCCTCTCCCATAATATCTGACATAATGGGATTGTAAAGTCCTCCGAAATTTGGAGAACTTAATTGATCATAAGCACCGATCAACGCTGCTCTAGCATTATTATAGTTGGTAAAAACCTCATTTTCCTCGATGGCATCAGTTGGTTTCAATTCTAAGAAATCTTTAGAGCAAGAAAATAAAACCGTAAGTGATAAAAAGGTGATGAAGCTATTTTTTATAGTTGATATCATTATTCCTATTCCTTAAAAATCTAAATTGAAACCTGTAGAGATGACTTTTACACCTGGGATATTACTTCCAGTAACACCATTAATACTCATCTCTGGATCGAATCCTTTATAGTTGGTGAATGTCAATAAGTTTTCTCCCGATACGAATGCTCTTACTCCACTTAATTTTGCTTTTTCACAAAGACGTTTTGGTAATCTGTAAGCTAAAGTGATATTCTTTAAACGCACATAAGATCCATCTTCTAAGAATCTAGATGACATTTCGTTTCCTCTATCCGTGTTATTGGCAACATATCTAGGCACGTTGGTATAAATGTTATCTGGAGTCCAAGCATCCAAGGCATCAGCGGCTAAATTATATCCGGTATGCACGCCGTCGTGCATGTTTACAGCGTAATCGTGGTTGTAGACTTTGTTTCCGTAATTGAAAGAAACAAACATACTTAGCTCTAAATTTTTGTAGCCTAATGTATAATTCAGTCCACCAAATAGTGATGGTAATGCTGTACCTAAACGAACTCTTTCAGCATCGTTATACTCACTTGTTACCATTTTACCAGAACCGTGTGGATCGTTAAATGCTGAACTTGGCATCACTTCTCCTTGCTCTCCAGAATGATTTACATACCACATCGGACGTCCATTTTCTGGGTTCACCCCTGCCCACTCTCTCAAATAGAATTGGTACATGCTTCCTCCCTCTTCAATAACTTTAGTTCCACTGATAATTCTATCCGTAGTTAAAGTCTTGATGGTATTCTCGTTCGTAGATAAGTTAAAACCAATAGTACTGTAGAATTTAGGACCTGTAACAATATCATATGATACAGCGACTTCCACACCTTTGTTGTCCATTGCACCAAGGTTGGTTAGAATAGAACCAAAACCTTTTGATGCTGATAATGGCTGATTGAACAATAAGCCATCTGAGTGACGAATGTAGTATTCTGCAGACAACGACATTTTGTTGAATAATCTCGATTCAAATCCTGCATTGAAGCTTGTGATTTTTTCCCACTGTAAGTCCTCATTGGCTCTAGATACTGGTGTCAGACCTGCATAACCTCCATAATTGGCTCCACTTCCATACAAACCAAGTGATTGATAATTACCAATAGAGTTATTGCCTGAAGTACCATAACTTGCTCTTAACTTCAAGTGGTTTATCCAAGTAATATCTTGCATGAAGGCCTCATTATTGATTCTCCATCCACCACCTAACGAATAGAACATTCCGTATTTATTATTTTTACCGAACCTTGAACTACCATCTGTACGAATACTACCACTGAAGTAATACTTATCATTAATATCAACTTTAGCTTGTCCTAGATAAGACACCAACGTCCATTCCGAAGTGAAACTTCCAGGCTGAGAGGGTTTCGATCCCCAAACCAAATCGTAATAGCCATCCACAGAAAAATCGGTTACTCCACTCGACAGCGTAGAGATACTTTGTCCTGCTGCTTCTTGACCAGCTAAGATTTCAAAAGAGAAATCCTTTCTGTAATAATTATAAATAAATAGGTTAGAGATATTCCAAGCCATATTATCGGTCTGAGACATGCTACTTCTACCATTTACACCAGCACCATTACCATGTTCCGGGTTGTAGTAGTTTAAGCCTTTGTTGATGGAATTATCTACTCCAAGAGTCGTTTTAAATGCAAAATTCTTAGTGAAATCAACATTTAGATAGGCATTCAAAAGTCCTCTTTTGGTCTCATACAAATATTTGTCTTTCTCGGCTAACCCGATTGGGTTGAAGTCAAATACAGCATTATTGTCCCAATTATATGTACCATCGGAATTATATACCGGAGAGGCAGCATTGATAATTTCTACAGATCTCACTGGATTGGCTCCACCCGAACCACTTGGAGGTGCGTTTGTTTTTGAGTAAGACAACATAGAGTTTACTCCAGCCGTTAGGAAGTCATTGATCTTATGAGAAACATTTACCTTACTTGTGTATCGGGTAAAGTTTGAACTAAGAATTGTTCCGGTATCATCATAATAACCTAAAGAAAAGAATACTTTAGTTAAATCATTTCCTCCAGTAATATTTAAATTATGGTTATTAATCAAACCATTTTTATAAAGCTCATCTCTCCAATTGGTGTTGGTATGAAGATGTGTTCCTTCTATCACTTTTCCATTTTGATCTAAAGGACTTTCCGAACTGAAAGGATTGAAACCTACAATACCTTCTACACTGTTATGTGCAAATTGACGTGCTTCTTCAACAGTCATATTATCCAATAAACCTTGATTGTATAACCCCATCCAGCTATGCTCATAGATCTGAGACGAGTTCATCAATTGATAACCATCAGAAACACGACTAGACACCCCAAACTGAGAGTTTAATGAGATTTTGGTTTCACCCGTTTTCCCTTGATTGGTCGTGATAATAATTACACCGTTTGCAGCTCGAGAACCATACAAAGAGGCTGCTGCTGCATCTTTTAATACAGTGATGCTTGCAATATCATTTGGGTTAATATCAGAGATGGAACCCGTCATAGGTACACCATCTAAAACATAAAGTGGAGAACTACTCGCCGTTAATGAACCGATTCCACGAATTCTCACCGTAGAAGTTGCACCCGGCTGACCTGAACTACTCGATACCATTAAACCAGGAGTTGTTCCCTGTAATGCTTTATCGAAAGAGGTTACAGCTCTGTTTTTTAGCACTTCATCATCTACGACTTCAGCTGAACCCGTAAAAGCTTCTTTGGTCGAAGTACCATAAGCAACCACCATTACTTCTTCTAGGTGCTGCATGTCCTGTTTTAACTTCACATTAATCACAGAACGGTTATTTACTTTTTCATAGACATCGGCCATACCAATAAAAGTATACACCAAAGTAGATGAATCGGAAGGCACATTTATTTTGTAATTCCCTTCCATGTCGGTCACAGTAATGATATCTGTACCTTGAATTTGAATGTTTACGATAGGAAGTTCAGCTCCTTCTTCGTCGACAACTTTACCTTTCACAATTCTATTCTGACCAAACAAGGCAGAAATTGTGATAAGCTGAAGCAGAAAGAATACGAATAGATTCTTCATGAATTATGATTTGAATTGGTAGTTATAAATGATGGAATAGATAACTGGTTACTTTTATTAGGTTTAAATTGAGGTAGCCCAACAACTCATCGATACAAAGAGAATCACTCTTACTTCTCGATGAATATCAAGAGTTAAAAGGCTACCTTTTCATAGGTAAAAATAGGTGTCAGTTATTCACATACAGATAGAAGTTCATCGATGGCAGCATCACGATCATCTACTTCTCCATAGTAACCCCACTCATTTAGATCTCTAATAGATGCCTTTACACTTGCGTTATAAGGATTATCAAAATCTCCATTCTTAATTTTGTTCAATATCATAGATAAAGAACAGAAAGAAACTGTTGATTCCTTAGGCATATCTAAAGTGAAGTAGGTATAGTTAGGGTATTTAGGAGTTAATGTTTCTAATACATTAAATGCATTTAGTTCAGTCACTTCTCCAATATATAATGATACATTAGTTGCTTCAGTAATGGCAGAAAAACCTTCTAGTTTAATCACACTAGAAATACCAATTCCACCACTTTCTTCTGATGGATTATTTACTGTTAACGAGATTTCACCACCTTCAGTAAGTTTAGAGAAACCATTAAACCAGCTCACTTTTTCTGAAATAAATATTCTTGTTTTTGTTACTTGATATTGAGAAATTCTGTTTTCAGCAACTAGCAATTCATTAAATACATCCATAACGCTTAATGTTCCGTTATTAATAAAGCTAATGTTCTCACCAGAGTAATTGATCATATTGTTAAATGACTCAATTGCAGTAATATTTGAGTTTCCTTCTACATTAATATCTCCTAAAACCGTAGTTAATTTCTCGAAAGATGGGAATACTGAGAACCCTGTTGAAGCTACTGAGGAACCTCCGCCAATACCAATTCCACCTGCTGGAGCATTGTTTCCAATATTCAATTTACCGTTCACTGTAGTCAATTCATCTAAAGAAAGATTGACTAACTCGGAATTCCAAATCACTTCAAGTTCACCCAATGTAGTTCCCTCAACAGTAATGTCAGTAAACTTAGTTTTTTCCAAACTCAATTTACCGCCCACATTTCCAATATTAACGGCTCCAGTGCCTCCGAAACGAATCGTTAGGTTACCTTCAACATCAAGACCATTGATTTTTACTGTAGTTAATGCACCATAGTTATTGTAATCAGGATCTTCTGCCCAGTAACTATCAATCACTAATGATTGAGCATATGAAATCGACTCGAATGACACCGTTTCTAATAAAATGTTATTTACGATTTCAACGCCTTCTGCTACAAACGCTAGCTTATTAGCAACCAATGAAGTGTGTTCTCCATTATCTCTATCGTATAAACGCCCAGCAATTGTGAAAAGGTTATCGAAAGTTACTCCTCCTTTTACTTCAGAAAGCACCACGTCTCCACCAATAGTTTCTAGTGCTAACAATTGAGCATCCATCACTTCAGAAATCTGTAAGTTTCCTCCAATCACTCGAAGTGTCGATAACGCTTCTACTTGCTCAGCAGAAGTTACAAGAACATTACCTGTTACAATAGATGCTCCTTGTGCTTTATAAGAAGCATAATTTTCAGCAGTTAATAAGTCTCCATAATAAATAGAATTATTCCCTCCTTCAACTTCTTCTTTGATTGAATCTAAACTATCAGCAATTTCACCATATTGTTCAGATAACTTTTCGTTCTCTGCAATTAGGTCAGCCATAGCATCGTCCATTTCTTGAAGCTTCACTAATAAAGCTTGTTGATGTGCCTCTTGTAAAGCAGCCAATTCCTGATCTAAGCTATCCAAATTTTGGTTTAGCTCGTCTACTTTTCCATTTAAGTCATCTAACTGACTTTGGATATCTTGGTCGTCGATCTGACAACTCACTACACAGCAAGAAAGTGCAAGTGATAATAGTATAAGTTTGTTACGAAACATGATTAAAAAGTTTAAATAAATAGATTACGAGTGGTTACATAAATAGTATTGACCGTAAAGATTCTCGAAATAAACCTATCCGCCTAACTTGTATTATATCAAGTCGTACCAATACATTCAATGATACATTTTCCACGAGTGACACACCTAACCGGCATTCAGTGGCACACATTAAGTGACTAATAATTTGCTATTTATAAATTTCACACTTTTCTTATCGAAGAAATAAATCATTTAATGATAATTGTGTTTTAATAAGGAATCGATTTTAAATATTAGGTATTTCTAACATTGTGAATTATGTTTTCTTAAGCACATCTTATAAATTTGTCAGTTGAAGTTTTACTACTAGTTTCGATTATTAAACTTCCAAACAAACCACTAAGATTAAAACCAATATCATCTCATCGCTAGTGTAGTTTCGATTTTAATTTACACTATTATAGAAGGTTTTAATGCGTTGTGTAAACATTACATTCTGCATAATTAACTACCATGATTTTAGACAGTATTTTTCATTTTTCATTATTAGTAGGGGTAATTTTATCATTTTTACTCTCTATGTATATTTATTTTGTCCCACCAAAAAGTCCTTCTAATATTACATTAGGAAGTCTTATTTTAGTTTGGACAACAACAGTTTTTATTTACGTTTTTAAGTCGGATGAATTCTTTATTAATCATCCTCACTTGTATTCGTTAATAGATCCAGTGGTCTTACTTTTCTTTCCTTTGATGTATCTTTATATCAAGTTCTTTTTTATACCGACATCAAAAATTAGCTACAAGATAAGTTTCCACTTTTTACCGATTTTGATCTATTTGATTGTATTCTCTCCCTTTTTAATATTATCATCAGATCAAAAATTAGATCATCTTATCAATGGTTTGCCCGAGTGGTTTTTGTCCTATAGTTTAGTATTTGATTTAATCATTATTATTCAAGGAATTATCTATTCACTTAAATCTTTCAAAATACTTTATCAGTTTAATGACTATTCATCTATTACCAAAGAATTACAATTATCTGTTCGCTTCATGAAGTTTTTCATGTTCAGCAATATCTTATTATGGGCAGTGGGTACAGCGGGTGTGGTCTTACAGATATTAGAAGTAAAAGTAACGGTCAACTTTTTCCACTTCTTTTATTTTGGATTAACCTTTTTAATGATGACCATTGGTTTTTGTGCTTTCAAATGGCCTAGATTATTCTTGCAGCTTGAGACAGAAAATATAAATAAAGAAGCACCTTCTAAGGAACTTCTATTTGATGAAACACCCATAATATCTTCAATTAATGATCACTCAAGTACTGATAGTCAAGTGCTTTTGGGTATTATTGAAACGAAAAAGCCTTATTTAAAAAACGACCTCAAAATGCAGGATTTGGTCGAAATCTCAGACTTTTCTTATAAAAAGATTTCCCAAATGCTGAATAACGATCTAAATACATCCTTCTATGAATTGATGAATGATTTTAGATTAAAAGAGGTCATGCGATTAATTGATGAGGGAAAACATATTCAATATACCTTACCTCATATTGGCGAACAAGCTGGGTTTAACTCTAAAACCACCTTTAATAGAACTTTCAAACAAAAAATTGGACAGACCCCTTCGGAATATATCAAAACGCTAGAAAAAGTTACATCTATAGATAAATAGGATTATTCTACTTATATAAGTGATTATTCTATAGTAATGCATACAACTTCATCAATTCAATGATAATCACTTGTTTAGACAAGACTAAAGGAATAACTTATATAGTATATACTACATTACTCTGATGTTCGACTATCAAATTAAAGATTGATAACCCGTACACATAACTAATTTTAGACTGATAGCTTTTTCTTAACGGTAATGCTACATAAATATAGAAAGCCAATATACATGAGTTCGCTTGCCATGATTATCATTTTCATGGTTGACCTTTACATCCCATTAGGCGTTGCTGTGGGTGTAATGTATGTGTGTTGTATTGCCTTATTACTGAGAGAGAAAAAAGACGTCACCCTTAAATTATCATTATTAGCCACATTTCTCACTAGTATTATTCCGGTTTTAACTTTTGATGAAAGAACCACTTGGATGGCTTTTGTGAATAGAGGAATCTCCATTTTATCGATTTGGATCCTTTATATTATTGCTGTTCAACACAAAAAACTAAATGATGAAAAAGCATCATACATCAAAAAATTAGAGCAAAACAATAAAGAACAAGAGCAATTTATATACATCACAAGCCACGATCTACAAGAACCATTAAACACTATATCTAGCTTTACTAGTATTTTAAAAGATAAATACTCCTCTGTTTTAGACGAGACAGGTAAAAAATGTGTGAATTATATTCATCTTTCTAGTCAACGAATGAGCACACTTATCAAAGATTTATTAGAATACGGACGTATTGGTCGACGATTAATACTTGAAGAAGTAGACTGTAATTTATTAGTAAAAGAAGTATTGGAAGATCTACATCAAAAGATTGAAGCTAATAATGCTTCTATACTTATTAACGATTTACCTATGGTGAATGTCATCAAAAATGAATTTGGTTTATTATTCCAAAACCTTATTTCCAATGCTATTAAATTTGGTCCAATAGACGATCATCCAATTATAGAAATCAATGCAGTAAGAAAGCAAAACAGTTGGGTTTTCAGTGTTAAAGACAATGGTATTGGTATTGATCAACAACATCATAATAAAATATTCATCATCTTTCAACGATTACATAGTTCCCATGAATATAAAGGAACAGGTATAGGTTTGGCTCATTGTAAAAAAATAGTTGATCTTCACCATGGGAAAATTTGGGTAGAATCAACTCTTGGTAAAGGGACAACTTTTTATTTTGAAATACCTATTAGTCAATCCTAAAAAAAGTGCTGCATCTATTTTAGAAATAGACACAACACTCATTTTAACTAAGGTATAAAATCTAACCACTTTTCTTTAAACAAATCGGGTCGAGGAACAAACTTGAATTTATCGTTATCCTCTTCGTATTGCTTATAGATGGGTTTATTCGGTTGAATATCAAATTCTTGATAGATACGAGGTTTCTTTACTACCAATTCAGATTTTTCGTACATCGGATTCTTTTGCCATTCCATCTCGTTATCCTGATTCAGTAAAGGATAATAAGCCAATCCTTTGTGGGCTCTAACATCATCATAATCAAAACCATAGTCCCTATCGCACCATGCACCAAATGTTAAAGGATTTTCGGGGTTTGCAGATATTGTTGCATGTGCCCAAAATGGAGGAACGATAATCACATCTCCAGACTCGCCTATAACGGCATAACATCTACCCGGATGGTCTTTGGCATATTCTTGCATGTAAATAATGGCTTTTCCGCTCCAAATCTCATACACTTCTGGTGTGGACCAATCGTTCGCATAAGCCGATGTTTTATGAATATGTCCTTGACTACGAATTGGTTCTTGCCCCAAACGACCTTTAGCGTAAGTCACTAAACCAAACAATAAATGTTGCTCGTTTAGTTGTTGCTGATGTTGTTTTTTCCCCACATCCATTGCAATAGAATATACTTTTTCTGGTCCATCGCAATTGGGTTCTAAGAGGCTTTTTCTTATAGCATCTAACGTACGTACTTCTACCTCTGGCCCGAAGCAACCTTCTCCATATTCAAAATTGAAGGATTCATAGTTGGCAAAAATATTAATGCCTTGATCGAAGAGTTTTTCCATGATGTTTACTATTAAGATCTCACATATGCTTTAAGTGTCGCACACTCTTTGCCTTCGCTTGGTCCACATGGACGGATAGTATATTCTGAAATGTTTGCCGGTATTACAGCTACTTCAGCATAGTTGACCACAAAAGGTTCAAACACCTCTATAGGTGATTCTACCACTACTTGATCCCCTTCTACCAAACAGAAAACTTCCACACCAAAAGGTGTTTTATGATGTACTTCTTTTGTAAACCAATGACGACGTGTTTCTATAAATTCTCTTTCATGGAGGCCTGTTCTTTCTTCTCTCCAACCGTCTCCTTGCGCTACCTCTTGCACTGCATTAACCAAGTTGTTTTTGGTCCATTCAGTTGTTCTATCCCATTTCATCACGTTCTCACCATGCTTTAAATTGATCGGTCTTGGCTTACCATCTAAACCAACACGTCCCCAATCCCAAAGCTTAAAAGTGAAAATATATGGAGTCGCACTAATTTCTAGCACCATAGAATCTTTACCCGAACAGTGAATTGTTCCTGCAGGTATCAAAACATGATCGTGTTTTTTCACAGGCCACACCTCCACATGTTTATCGGCATCAAACTCTTCCAAACCTTGTTGTGCTCGGTTCAAATCCTTAATACATTCTTCTGGATTTACGCCTTCTTTAAAACCTAAATACACAATAGCATCCTTCTTGGCATCCATCATGTAGTAGCTTTCGTCTTGGGTATAATGCAAGCCAAATTTCTCCTGAATGTACTCTGTTAAAGGATGCACTTGTAAGGACAAGTTTCCTCCATCCATTGTATCCAAGAAGTCAAAACGTATTGGGAACTCATCACCAAATCTTGCGTGAACAGCATCGCCCATTAATTCTACTGGGTGTTTGAATACTACATTAATGGAAGGTAATTCTACCAACTCCCCATCCACTTCAAGTAATAAACTATTTTCCTCTGGTACACAGTTAAAACACCAAGCGTAGTTTTGTGCCGATGGATCTAGATTACACTTTTCTTTCATCCACTGACCACCCCATGGACCTGGATCAAAAAATGGTACTACAGAGAACGGTTGATTGACGGTTTGTGCATACCCTTTTAAAGCAGCCTCTCCAGAAATCATTTTAGGACTGCCTTTTAAGTTGGTATCCAATACCAAGTCGATTTTATCAAACAGCTTTTTCTTAAAACGGTCGCATACTCTCCAATCCACAAAGAAGCCTTGCTTGTAAAGCAGCATCCAATCTTCAGTATCACGATTACTAACCCCAAGGTTGTCCACTTCATGACGTCTCATTCTTTGTTGGATTTCCCAACGTGCTATATCCGCATACACCAATGTTTCATCACCGGTATATAATTGCGCTGCTCCAGGTCCAATAATCAACACCGAATTAGATTCTTTCGCCACTGCCTTTTTCGCTTCTTCCACTTTGGCTGCATCAAAGTAATCTTCGATATTTATTCGAGTGAGGTAACCAAAAATTCTATCGTCAGTTACATCAGGATAAACCATTGATGAAATGTTCTCTTCCGATTTCATCAATTGCTTTGTGTAAATGAGACGTTCAGCATTCAAACCTTTTTGTAATTCATCGATCAGTTCTTCGATATGAACTCCCTGATAGGTTTCGACAATAATTACCTTCTGATTTTTCTTGCTGTTGGCTACTTCTAAGATTTGAGAAGAGATGTTTTCCCAACCTTTCGCACAAGAGTAATTCCCTTTTACCTTTACTCTTGGCTGATTATTAAACGCTGTCATTGACTTGTTGATTAATTTTTTCGTTCACTAAATAGTTGATACCCCACAGGGCTATATTTTCAGTATCAATAGATGCTTTTACTTCTACACGATGATTGGCAGTCCAAGCATATTTATCTACCCACTCTTGCATGAAAGGCAAAATGATATCTTTGGAATTCATGATGCCACCACTTACAATTACCCTATCTGGATCGTAGGCGTGAATCATGTTGACAATTCCTGCAGACCAAACTTTCATGATGTTCTCCACTACATTTTTAGCCACTTGATTTCCCTCTCGGGTTAAATCAAATAATCTTTTGAAATCGATCGTTGATTCTTGTTTGAGCAGTTCTTTTCCTCCTGGGGTTTCTTCAATTAAAGATGGTAATCTCCAAGACGCCGATTGAGATTCTACACAGCCAATATTTCCACAGTTACATTGGCTTCCGTTAATATCAACCGTAAAATGTCCGCCTAAACAACCCGCTTGATAATGCTTTCCATGCAATAGTTTTCCATTGATCATGGCTGCCCCACCGATACCTGTTCCCAAAGTCATCATCACAATATCATCAGTTCCTCTTCCTTCACCCTGTTGCCACTCTCCTACAAGAGCTGTTCTTGCATCGTTTTCCATCACAATAGGCAACTGATAAGTGGTGTTCGCCCAACCGTTGAAATCGAATTGAATCGCCTCCTCATGTTTGGCATTAATGGCTAAGACCCTGTTATTATCCACATCAACAATACCGGGCATACATAAACCAATACCACCAATACTATCGATCTGAGTTTTGGTTTTTTCTAAAAGTTGATCAATCAATTCTTCTAGTACTAAGACTACTTTTAAAAAGGATTGATCCGACATAGAGGGAGCTGAACATGAATACAATAGTTGATCGTTTTCAATAATCCCTGCCTTAATATTGGTTCCTCCGAGATCTATACAGATGTTTCTCATACCATCTCCTTTTTATTTTGCACTAACTGAGGTTTTCCATCCACTTCCATCAATCTTGCTCCAAAACCGTCTTTTTCAATAGTGGCGTAATCGTGTCCAGCCTCTGATGGCCAACATGCATTGAAAACTAGCTTCTCATCTCCGGTGTTGGCTACTCTATGTGCAATTTTTCCAGGGATGTAATGCACAGATCCTGGAGTCATTTCTTCTAACCAAGTTTTGCCTTCTTCATCCATTAGAATCAAAGCACCCTTCCCTTGAATACACCAGTAATATTCTGCCGTATCTAACTTTGTATGAAAATGGCCTCGAGTCATGAAATATTCGTTGTTGACTTTCCCTGGAAAAATGGTAGAATTCCCAAAATACAACCCACCTTCTTTGCCTTCCTCTACAGGCATGTAAGCTTGCACCTCATAAATTAATTGGTCTTGGTCCATCGATTTTCGAGTAGCTTCGTCTTGGAACACATTTTCCAATTGACTTAATTTTTTTTGAGCAGTGATGACTCCCTCACCTGCTAATTTTCCTGATGTAATTTCTAATTGTATAGTTGGCATAAGTAATTGATGTTAGATTAAACATGTTCCAAAAAATCCAGACTTCTAGAGGAAGTATGAGGTGGATTACTGATGGCAAGGTATTTAGTATGTTTAAACAAAGTCTTTTGTTTAATTTTTCGAAAGAAAAAAGACTCCCACATCCAATAGTAAATACTGAAAATGTGGGAGTTATATATAACACTGGATTTAACTTGTTCAGTTTTAGAATACTGAGGATTCGTTATTTTCGAATAAATTTATGGGTCATTACCTTCTCCCCATCCGATATTTTCATGAAATAAATCCCCTTCGGAATTTCCAAGGTTATCGTTTCTAATTCTTGGAATTGTCCTTCCCAAACGACCTGTCCTATTTGGTTGATCACTTGATAAGATCCTGATGATATACCTTTGATTCTAAAATCATTTTCTATTGGGTTGGGATACACTTTCACCCCATATTTATGGATGTCATCTATTGATAATAAGTCTATTATTTCAATCTCAATTATATCCTCTCCGAAAAAATCAAAATGCTTATTATCATTTGTGATGATGGTCACATTTATTGATTTCATACCAGGTTCTAAATACTGTATGGTAACAGATGGAGTTGTGGTCGTCACTTCTGTAATATATTCAGTTGCTTCCGAGTGTTTGATCGCTTCTCCAAAAGTCCATTTATATTGAAGATTACCATCTGCATTATGTGTGATAGAATATGTAACATCATCTATATTGTAGGCCTTTTCTTTATCTACAGAGAGTTCTGCTTCTATACTTCCAAAACTATTATTTACCGTTAGAGAAGCTGATTTAGCAACTTGAGCCTTTGAGTTACTCACATTTACTGTTACCTCATAGTTACCCGCATCGGTATACACTACATCATGAGGTCCAAGTCCTGAAGCTGTCTCTTCATTTTTAAAATCCCATTCAATAGTACTTGCAGTACCCAAAACCTCCGCTTGGTAAGTCGCCGATTCGTTTCTATCAATTTCTAATGATGATGCAGAAATCGTTACGGTTGGTGCTTTTAATTCTAAAGTAGATGCCGATTGAAAAGTAATATCATCCACTCTCCAAAGTGTATTGTATGGATCACTATCATCTAGCTTGGTCCAACGTAAACGTAAATTATCTACCGATGGAATTTCTTCATCCAATTCTACCCAATACCAAACTGAATTCTGTTCATTCACATAATCAAAGTGACCTGACAATGACACTTCTGTCCAAGTCACTCCATCCGTGGAATATTCAAATCGGATACTTTCCCCATCGTCTTCATTTTGAAGTGCCTCTCCATCAATAACAGAACACTTCATCATTCCAAAAGATAATCTGACATTATCTACTCCAGATACATCTAAATCTTCTAATGAAAATACTCCATTGGCTTGAATAAAAGCAGAGTAATTGCCCGAAGCATTAGGATAACCTGAACTTCCATGAATTCCCCATTGTGGCCCGTAATGAATTTTCGTAACATTATCATCTGCCAAGGTTCCGTATTTAGGTGCTCCTACCCATACTTCCCAGTCGAAGACACCTGTGTACACATATCCTTCCAGGTCTTCTGTGAACATGGTTTGATATATTTTCCCATCATCGTAATCATACACTTGAATTACTAAAGAATCCAATGCTTTTCTGCCATTGACATCTTCAGCTTCCAAGACATATAAATATTCTCCAGCAGTTTGGAAATCAACATTTAGAGAAGAGGATGTGCCTACAGTTTCACTATCGTGATACCATGTATAGCCTACAATTTCACCCTGATCACTTGAGGATGATTCTCCATCTAATTTCACATACAAAGGTGCATAACCCATTGTTTCTGATGCTGTAATGACTGTCTTCACATTATCGTTTACACCCACAAAGCGATAAGTTACAGTGTTTGATTCTCCAGTATCATCAGTTACTTTTAGATAGATTGAATAAGCACCATCTTCCTGAAAAGTAATAGTTGCTTTATCTGTTGTAGAGATCACTTCGTCGTTGAACGTCCACTCGTAGGCAGTAATTGTTCTTCCTGATGAAGCATAAGAATTACTTCCATCAAATTCTACTTCTACAGGTACTTGACTGTGATTTTGATTGGTTTCTATAACACCTACTGGTTGCGTTTCTGATTGTAACGGTAGCATCCAAAGACCTGTACCCATTGTGGCAATATAAAGGTGTTCTTTATTGTTTTCGTCTTTCCAAATTTTACCTCTTCTTGCTAAAGGATATTCTAAATCGTTTTGTCCTTTTGTACCAGTTAAATCTTCTAAAGTGATATCCGAAAGATCCGTTCCTATTGTTGCTTTAAAGAATGAAATACCGTTCGACATTTGCTCTCCATTTTCACGTACATGGAAAGTAAAGTAAAACTCGTTTTCCTTACCTGCTAAACCTCCAAAACCAGTTTTATTATTATAAATACTCACCCATTCAGGCATTCCAAAAGGTTCTGCCATTGCACGATCTACTACCTTGGTAAAGTTTTCACCTTTATCATCCGACAAATGCAATTCGTAATCTACATTGGATGAATTCCCTTTTGTCACTAATAAGTAACTCTTATTTCCATGAGACCAAATGGCCATATCACCGTTCGATCCCCACTGTCCATCCAAACCATTTGATGATCCATTGATCAATAATTTCGTCCAAGTATATTCTCCATTCGACTGACGTTGTCCTCTAAATGTACCATTTCCACATCTCAAATAAACGATGTTCGAATCATTAGGATCAGAGAATATTTTTCTACCCTGACTATTCGCTTCTCCATTCGAAATCTTTCTGAAATAATAGTCGCTATTGTCCTCGATTAATTCAAAAATATCATCAGTTACATAAGCACCACCAATTGTAGATATGTATACTCTTTCAGGTTTCAATGGATCTGAATGAATACTTGAAATACGGTTTTGGTCGCCTAAACCTTTTAAATCTTGTGATTTTCCGTCAATTAATACTTTATATTGATCAGATGGTCCCGATAAATTCGTCAGTGTTTTCATCAAGAACTTACCTGACCACTCCGATTGTGCCCCACCAAAACCATTCGCCGTACCTACTAATAATAATGGATCATGTCCTTCTTTTAACACTACATCACCTGCATCTGCATTCCAATTGCCTTGGAACACAATTGTGGGTTGATTCCAGGTATCACCACCATCATAACTTTCTACAATACCATTATCACCCATTAATTGAGCGATGTAGTTTTTGTAGCCCACCATGTCCCAGTTATAAGTAGATGCCGTACCATTTGTTTTATAAAAACGGCGACCATTTAATGTTTTCACATAGGTTGATGTCACACAATTCCAAGTCGTCGTTTCCGTCACATCCCCAACATAAGCTGATTGTTGAGACATGATAAAAGCACCTCTAGTAAACGAATGATTCGTCCATGATGCAGGATAATAATCATACGTTCTAGAGACGCCTTGATAATCGTTCCAACCAATATCTTGAATCTCCATTCCTGGATTTTTGAACACTTCTACCACTTCGCCAGATACAACATCTCCTGCCACTGTAAATCTTCCTTCTAGTAAAGCGTTTTCTGTTCCATTTCCACCTCTCTTAAATGTACCCATTAACATGAAATGCTCTGTTGCTGTACTTGTTTTAGAAATAAGTGGTCGCCAGTGTGTTTGATTTTTTGTTTGAAGTAACCCATTGGCATCTAACTCTGTCCAAGTGGTTTCGTTATATTTTCTGACATACAAACCAGAGTTATTATCATTTCTTACGTATAACGCATACACCCATTCACCATCAGGAGTAATGTCTGCTCCTCTACATAAAGAAGTATTTGATGGTGATTCTAATTTATTCCAGTTCGCACCATTATCAGATGATAAGAATAAACCTTCTGTAGCCGCTAAAAGAACTTCTCCATTTGTTGGATGTACAGTAATGGTATTTACATTACGCTCTCCGCTCACACCACTAAATACTTTTTTGTTCCATGTAGATCCTCTATCATTAGAATAATACATTGCTTTTTCTCCATTTTGAGAGAAGTGCCCCACCACATCCTCCAACCAAGATGGAGCCACATACATATTGTTTTCGTCTGAAGGATCGATGGCCATTGCAGAGATCGGAATGTTTTTAAAACCTTCTTGGACCGTCCAAGTATCCCCTTGATCTTTTGATACTGCAAAACCATTCGTTGCTCCCAATAACATGGTGTTAGAATTTGAAGGAGCCACAGCAATATTGAAGACATTATTAAAAGGCGAAGAATGAACATAATGCCATTTCTGACCGTAATCTTCAGAATAATAGTAGCCTTCCATATCGCTACATAAGTACATTCTTCCGTCAATATTCGGATCGCAAACTACATGTTGTAATTGCCCCCCGTGCCCGGGGTTTGCATTTTTCCATTGTGCTTGTAATTGACTACTCATCAGTAGTCCTAAGCAAAACAAAACAATCGTAGTGAAGTAATTATTTGTCATTGATCTATAGCTAAAAAATTTCATTTCTTTTCTCAACATCAATTATGTAAAAAGTGATTAGAAAAGTCTTTCATTTTCTAGAATCGGATAAATTCAACTACTCAAAGAAACATAATCTACTGTATATCTCTTACTTACAAAAAGGCCACCTCAAATTTATGAGGTGGCCCAAGTCGTTAGCATTGACTTTTTTACTGTTATTTCGCGATCACTTTTATGTTATATACTTGTTCTCCATCAAATATTCTCACAATATAAATACCTCTGTAAGGGAAAGGCTGACTAAACTGTGGTGTATTTGATTTCCAAGTCTGTATCAATTGGCCTGTGGTGTTGTAAACATATACCTCACCAATGGCCTTATCTTTCTGATGAATGATATTCAGCTGACCTTTGGCCGACCACACTTTCATCCACTTCATCTGATCTTCGATACTTAATGGAGGCTGCTCTTCATCTTCATAGAAATGTCCATCTTTGATGTAGAACATTCTCTCGTAAGACGGAATAATGAACACCTCGCTTGTGATATCTTCTTGTGATGAAATCACCAAAGTTTCTAATTCTTCTCTCACTCCATCATTCACAACTTTGATATGTAAAGTATCAGAAATTTGATCTCCTCTACCAAACTGAATTGTTGGTGTTTCTTTATTGAGAGTATAGTCGTTTTTATCTGCTGTTCCAGAAATGGTAAAATTGATATCTACAGCTTCTGGTAACGCAAACGGAGTGGTGGCAAACACCAATACTTCATCTCTTGTGTCTTCGTAAAGTGTATCTGCTGCGATCACTCTATAAGTGATAGGGAAACGATGTTCGTTAATGATCGTCACATCTACATTAGAAGGCGTACTAATATCTACATGACCACTTATAACACTAGACATTCCGATCGTTACAATTTCATCTGGTTCTGCAATAAAATCATCCAATACTGCTGTAACTGTCACCTCTTCCGACATTGTCTCACCCTCTGCAATAAACAATCTATCTGATGATAAAGTGATATCGTCTGGATTCGATAAAAGTGCCAATTGAATATAGCTATCTTCTCGAGCAGGAACATCCAATTCTGCGTATATCACTGTTTGTTCTTGCGTTGTTTCTTGTAATTCGTTCTTTTCGATGAATAAAGAAGCCAATGCTCTATCGTCCAACGTAAACAGAGGACCTTCCGCTTGTCCATAAGAAGTATTTACTTTTATCAATCCACCTTGTTCTAAGTTAGCTGGAATTGTAAATCTAATGGTTGTTGAATTCTCTACGGTAAAGTGTTCTGAAGTATATTGAACGTTACCAATTTGAACAGAATTTACACCAATAAAGCTTTCCCCTTTAATCACAATCTCGTCGCCACGTTTCGCATAATCGTTTGAGATAGATGTAATTTTTGTTTCTCTCGCAATAATCTCGATGTCATCCACTTTTACAATATTGGCTCCTGTTAGGTTCTCCACTTTAAAACGAATAGCCACATTACCCGACATTGGAATGTCTTCGTTCATGGTTACTCTAAACCAATTCGGTTGATAAGGAAGACCATCGAAAGTCATTTGATGCCAAGTACGTAAACCGTCTGTAGAGTATTCTACAATTAGCTCACTTCCATCTGTATTCCAGTTTTCGAAACGATACATACCAAATCGTAAAGTAGTACCCGGTCTATACACATTGATGTTATCGAAAATAACATACATACCGTTCTCATTGAAGAAGAAATAGTGGGCTCCAGATGCACCTTCGTACTTCTCTGCGCCCATATTCCAATCCGAGTGTTCTTCTTTCGACATACCTCCTAAGAGACTCTCGCATGAAATATTTGCATTACCTGTAATCAGGAAGTCTTTCGCATTCCAGAAGTGTTGGTAACGAACGTGGTCATTCATATTTGACCATGGACGATTGCTTCTGTTTAAGTAGGTTGGAGGAAGACGGTCACCCCATGATTTTGGTTCTAAGTTATTCGGGTTATTTAAAGTTTCCTTGAAGAAATACTCACCCGGACCTGGCTTGTCATCATCGTAAATATCAATCACTAATTGATGAGGAATAACACGATCCGAAATGCCCGCACTCGTTGATGTAGCCGAAATATGTAATTGCTTGCCATATTCTTCCACATCGTTATCATATACTTTTATTGTTGTAGAAACCTCTGTAGTACCCGCTGGGAAGAATAATGTTTTATCCATGATCATCACACTTTCACCATCCACAATGTGAATACCGCTAGCGTTATTTAAGAAAACATATTCATTAGTTGGTAATGCTTCCGACAAAGTTGCTGTTAGAGTAACCACTTCTTCATCAGCTTCCAATATCCAATTTTTATCCACAGACAAAGTAATTTCAGGACGTGGATTATCATGATATACACCCATATTATCCATCCACCAACCGATGTCGTTATTGTCTTCCAAGTTGGTAAAACGTAAAGTCAGATTATCGGATTGAGGTAAGAAACCTGCTACCTGCATTCTTTCAAATACCTTAGTACCTGTGTGGTTCCACTCTAATAATAATGCTTTAAAAGTAATACCGCCATCTGTAGAATATTCTACTGTAAAATCAGTTTCAGCATTAGATTGACCTCTAGTATGAACAGGAAGTAAATCAAACCCTAATCTTAAATCATCATGTGCTAAAGTATTTAAACCAGACATCACAATGTTGGTCGTTTTATTGCCTTCGAAGTTGACATAACTATCAAATTGTTGCTCTGAACCTTCTGCCGCAGTTCGTTTACCAATTCTCGCTGTACCTGAATAAGCAATTTCAGCGATATCAAAATAACCATTATTATAGTAAGTTTCGATACTAGGGTTTTCTCTCCAACCAAATGTTTCTGGTCCATAGACGAACATTTCAAAATACTCATCTAAAATGGTTAGTGATACTGTTTCAGGAAAATCGGTATGAATACCGGAAGTAGCTGAAGTAATATCAAAATCCATGATTTCATTCCCTTCCGTTTCCCCATCTCTAATGATTTTAATCGTTGCTGTCGCTTGAGATTCACCCGCATTGATAATGAATTCTGCTACACCTTTATCTCCAGTACTACTATAGACCTCGTAATCGTCTTGATCAATACCTGTTCCTGTAATCGAAAACTGTATGGTTTCTGTTGATCTTAATGGTACTTCAGATGTAACAGTAATCATCACTTCAGGTGCATCAGCTTCTGAAACTACATCTTCACTAATTGAAAGGGATACTTTTGGTAATTCGTCATCATGCACCATAAATGAAACTGATGGAATTGGATCTCCCACTAGAGCACCGCCCTCAATAGATTTCACACTTAACTCAACTTCCTCTGAAACTTCTAGGACTTCATCATCAACTACAGTAAATGTCGCTGTAGCCATCTTAGTTCCATTATTTACTGTAAAAGTAAAATCTGTACCTAATGTATATGCTCTTTGATGTATTCTATCTGCTGGTAACTCTAAAGTAACTGTCTGATCACCTTCCACTTCTTTAGTGAACAAGGCAGTCACTTCTATCGTTTCTCCACTACCTTCTACAATTTCACTTTTATCTACAGTAAGGTTATATAAAGTAGCTGGAGAATCATCATCAAATACTGTGATAGTGATCTGATTCTTCTGACCAATTTCTACTGATGAAGAGGCAGAAGCGATCTCAATATCAAGTGTTCTTGTGTCTTCTTCAATATCATTATCTACTACACTTAAAAGTGCTTTACCTATTGTTTCACCTGCTAAAATTGTGATCGTATTTTCAGCATTAACACCGCCCATATCTGTTAGAGAGAAATCAGTTTCTTCTAAAGTTCCAGAGATTGATAATGTTAGGGTGATATCTTCTGCAGCTGCTTTTGTTAATGATACTTCAATTTCTGTTGGAGCATCGTTTTCGTTAATTGACAAGTTAGAAGTTTGGAAGTTGGCATAAGGAGGTAATAATTTACCCATCACACTAATGTCATCAATTCTATATCTAAATTCTGGGTCAACTAATGTGAATCTAAATTCTAAATCAGAGGTTTGAGGAATCATTCCATCCGAAAGAATCCAATAATACCATTTATTTACTTGTCCTTTAATATAAGGGATATCAAATGCTGTCCATGAGCCATTGTTGGCTTTGTCTCTATATTCAATACTCACCCCTGTTCTTGGGTCAATATCTTTCCATTTAGAAAAACCGAAGGCCAATGATAACTCTCCATATCCTTCTGTACTGATCCCATCCATGATGATCACAGACCCTGGATCTGCAGAATTCACCACACCATAATTTACACCCGAAGCTCCTTGATAAATTCCCAGATTATCTCCAGCTCCACCACTATAACCATTGTTACCAAAAGCAAGTCCAGAACCACTCACCTGATAGAAATTGTAAGGAGAACTTGGGTCTAATGTAGCATCTCCATCTTTACCCGATGCATTCGTAAAATCGATGGATCCTAGTGTTTCCTTAGAGAAATTATCTACAATTACTTCCTCTGTAGAAGTAACATCTGGACCTTTAATAAAGAAAGTACCTGTGGTCGCTCCAGGAGGAACGGCAAAAATAATTTGGGTGTCCGAAACCTTTTCTTTATATAACACATCGATACCATTAAACACTACCCCACTCATATTCGATAAACCACTACCTACTACAGTAACGATGCCTGAGGTAGTTGTTTCTTTGGGATAAAAGTCTGTAATTTCTTGTGCTATACTCTGTGTTGCAAAACACAGAGCAAAGCACAAAAGATATATTTTTATTAGTGATTGTTTCATTTGATGATCAGTTTTTGACGGTGAATTAATGAAGCATTTTGATACACTCTCACAAAATAGATTCCTTTAGGTAACTCTAAATTGATCGTTTCATTTTGTTTAAATGAACTCTCTTGCATCAATTGTCCTTGAAGATTGATGATCTCTAATGATCCATCAATTACTCCTTTCAATTGGATAGTTTCTGATGCCGGATTAGGATAGATCACTACTTGTGGTTTTAGCAGATCATCTGATGATGTAATATCAGATTCTTTTACCATCAACACATCATCATTTGCAATGGTAAAGACCTGACCACTTCTTGTCGTGACTTTCACGGAAATGCTTTTCATTCCAGAAGTAGAATATTTGACCACATGTGGACCTTCTCCCTCAGTGGTTTCTGCCACGGCTCCTTCTCCAAAATCCCACTCGTATTTAAATACTTCTCCATTATGATCTAGAACAAGCACCACATTTTCGTTCATGAACACTTCCTCTTTGCTTGGATGAACTTCTCCTGTTATGTCATGGAATTGATCTGAAACACGGATGGTTACCGTTTCTTGACGATCTCCCATATGATTGATTGCTCTGATTTTTACATCATATTTTCCAAGTTCCTCATAGGAGATTTCGTGAGGTCCAAGGCCAAAAGCGATGTCCATATCGTTGCCAAAATCCCACTCAATTTTTGATGCAGTACCGAATACTTCTGCAGAAAGCGTAACCATTTCGTTTCTATCTACTGAAGTTTTAGATGTCGTAATATTTACTGTTGGAGCATCCATTGTTACACCTGTCGGTACACCAAAATAAATATCGTCTATTCTCCAAAGTGTATTTAAACTGTTAGCATCTTCAATTCTTGTAAATCGCAATCTTAAATTTTCTACAGAAGGAAATTGTTCATCTAATTCCACCCAATACCAAATACCGTTTTCTTCATTGTTGTAAGTAAACTTATTGGCAAGATTTATTTCATTCCACTCATTTCCATTCGTAGACCATTCAGCTTTTAAGCTTTCACCATTGTCCTCATTGGCTACGGCATTCCCATCTACGACAGAAAATTTCATCATCCCTAATGATATCTTTACATGATCGTGACCAGAGATATCAAATCCTTGTAAAGAGAAGACTTCATCATTTTGAATAAATGCAGAGTATAACCCAGAGGCTTGTTCATATCCAGCACTTGCATGTACTCCCCAATTGGGACCGAAATGAATTCTCGCGGTATTATCATCTGCAAATTCTGCATGTCTTGGCAGACCACCCCACATTTGTCCGTTATCATTAGGATCAATAATTGAAAAACCTTCCATGTCTTCACGCATCAAACGTTTGTAACCGCTTGATTCACCTGTGAACTGTAATACTTCCAAATCTAAAGTATCCTTTGCCATTTCACCATTGGCATTTTCTACCTCTAAGATATATTTGTAAGTACCTGCATCGGGATGATATGGATTGTATTTTTCTGTTTCAGCTACCACCTGACCATTTAACATCCAACGGTAAGCTACAATTTCACTTTCTGTTGATTTTGAATCAGTACCGTCTAAACCGATATACAATGGTGAGAATCCAGTAGTATGTGTCGATTTGATCACACTCCTCACTTGTAAATCTATCGCCTCAATTCTTTTGGTAGTTCGGCCTTGATCACCCAAGTTATCAGTCACCACAAGAGTGACAGAATACACTCCTTCTTCTTCATATGTATAGTTTACTGTTGTCCCTTCTGCAGTGGCACCATTTCCGAAATCCCATTCGTATTTCTCAATCGATCTTCCTTCAAAAGGCATAGATTCTGAGGCATCGAATTGAATGGTTGCAGGAATTTGTGCTTTATCTTGATCCACCTTAATTACTCCAACAGGTGCTTCAGGCTTTTGTAAGGCCAACTTCCACATACCCGTACCCATAGTAGCAATATACAGGTGTTGTTTTTCATTATCATCTTTCCAGATTTTACCTCTACGAGCCACTGGGAATTCAATATAATTACCATTGTAATCTCCAGTTAGATCTTCTAAAGTGATGTCGTCTAAAGTATTACCAATCTTGGCTTTTAAGAAAGAAATACCTCTTGTAATTCCCTCTCCGTGTTCTCTTGAATGGAAGGTGAAATAGAATTCATCATTCTGTCCCACAAGACCACCGAAACCTGTCTTTTTATTAAAAGTATCTAACCATTCTGGGTTTCTAAATTGAAGTGCAGTTGCTCTATCTACTACTTTTGTAAAGTTTGCTCCTTTATCAGCAGATAACCACAATTCGTAATCTTCGTTAGATGAATTTCCTTTCGTCACTAAAAGATAAGACGTTTCTCCATCAGCCCAAGTGGTTAAATCACCATTAGATCCCCACTGACCTTCTAAGCCAGCATCTGAATTATTGATTAATAATTTAGTCCACACATAATCACCACTAGGTTGTCTATCTCCTCTAAATGTACCGTTTCCACATCTTAAATAGACTACATCCGAGTCGTTGGGATCGGAAATGATTCTTCTACCTTGTGATTGTGCTGCTCCATTAGAAATTTTTCTAAAATAGTAAGCTGAATTCCCTTTGATCAACTCAAAGATATCGTCCGTTACATAAGCACCACCAATAGTGGAAACATATACTCTTTCCGGCATCAAAGGGTCGCTATGAATTGAACTAATTCTATTTTGATCTTCTAAACCTCTTCTTGCTTGCGTATTACCATCAATTAATACAGAAAAGTTACTACTTGGACCATCTAAATTAGTCAGGCGTTTCATCAATAGACGACCGTCCCATTTATCTGTCGCTCCACCAAAACCATTGGCTGTTGCTGCTAGAATTAATGGATCTTCACCATCCTTTATAATAGTTTCCAATGCATCAGAGTTCCAGTTTCCTTGGAATACAATTGATGGTTGATTCCATGTCTCCCCTCCATCATAACTTTCTACTAGACCATTATCGGCCATACCTTGCACCACATAATTTTTATAACCTGTCATATCCCAGTTATAAGTTGATGCTGTACCGTTTGTTCTAAAGAATCTTCTGCCATTTAAGGTTTTTACATACGTTGATGTTACACAATCCCATGTTCCTTCATCGGTTACATCACCTACATAGGCCGATTGTTGTGACATAATAAATGCACCTCTTGTGTACGAATGATTTGTCCATGATGCAGGGTAATAACTATATGTTCTAGAAACTCCTTGGTAGGCATTCCAACCAATCTCTTTGATATCCATTCCAGGATATTTGAATACTTCAGAAATAGTACCTGCCACTACATCACCTGAAATAGAGAATGTACCTTCTAATAAAGCATTCTCTTCGTTATTTCCTCCTCTGTAAAAAGTACCCATCATGACATAATGTTGTGTGGCTGTACTTTTACCTGAAATCATAGGACGCCAATGCGTTTGATCTTTTTGCTGCATCAAACCATTTGCATCCAATTCCGTCCAATCCGATTCATTGTATTTTTTTACATATAATCCAGAGTTTCCATCATTTCTAATGAAAAGGGAATATACCCACTGACCATCTTCTGTAATGGTGGCACCCATACAATCTCCTGTATTGTTAGGAGCTGTTTGTTTTGTCCAACTATTACCGTTATCGTTGGATAAATACAAACCTGTTTGTGCTGCAAGTAACACCTCTCCATTTGATGGGTGAACAGAAATGGTTAATACATTTCTTTTGCCACTACCCACCTCAAAATTTGTTTTATGCCAAGTTGCACCTCCATCTACTGTGGAAAATACTTCTCTTACACCAGTAGCCGAAAAGTCTCTCACTTCATCCTCTAACCAAGATGGAGCGAAGTACATATTATTTTCATTGGAAGGATCTATAGCCATGGCTTGTACCGGATAACCAATGGCTTCATCCAATACTTCCCAATTCTCACCATCGTCTTTCGATAAAGCCACACCATAGGTAGAACCCATCAATAAAGTATTTGAATTTGATGGTGCAACTGCAATATTAAACACATTATTAAATGGAGCAGAGGGAACATAAATCCATTTCTGTCCATAATCGTGAGAGACATAATATCCCTCCATATCACTACACAAGTACATTTTTCCGTCAATATTTGGATCACATATTACGTGTTGTAACTGTCCACCATGTCCGGGGTTTGTATTATACCATTGTGCAGCTACCTTCTGTTGGAAGGCAAGCAAACAGATCAAAATAAAAGTTGATCTAAAAAATGATATTAAATTCATAATTAAGTTTTTGTCTAAAAAGTGTTCAGAATGCTGGTTGAGATAATTAGCTTTTTGGCACAGGTTGTTCGTACCAAATTTGAAGTCTTCCTTGAGAAGGCTCGTGTTCCAAAACTTGTTCCCATGGTACTACACCGACACGGTCTGCCCAATTTTGCCAAGCTTCTTGTAGTTCTTTTAATTTTTCTGGATGTTGACTAGCTATATTGTGTGCTTCAATTGGATCTTCTGATAAATGATATAATTCATCTGTTCCTTCAGGGTAAATGTTCACCCATTTCCAATCACCAAGCCTAGCTGCTTTGTTGCCTTCATGCTCCCAAAAAATTCCTTGATGTCCCGTTCTTACATTACCTGCTAGAATAGGTAGTAAAGACTTCCCTTCCATAGGTTGTATATCATTTTCACCTACTTTTGTTGGGTAATCTGATTGGGTCACCTCCATTATTGTAGTCATCACATCAACAATATGAGCAGGTTGATTATCAATTGATTTTGGTTGAATCATTTTTGGGTAATGTACTACGAAAGGTGTTCTAATTCCGCCTTCGTGTCCCCAATGTTTAAACATTCTGTAAGGAGTATTACTGACATTGGCCCATGGTAATTTATAACAACCAAATGATCCTTGATGACCTAGAGGAATATTTGGATCGCCCCATGAATAATCTTCACGCGTACCACCATTATCAGAAATGAAAATGATCATAGTATTGTCTAACTCTCCGATCTCTTTTAGGGTATTTACTAACTCTCCAATACCTCTATCCATGTTTTCGATTTGTGCCGCATAGATAGACATTCTCAAATCGTAATCGTCCTTTTCTTCCTCAGATAATTTATCCCAATCTTCTACCAATCGATCTGTCTTAGAGATAGGATAATCTTGAGGAATAATGCCTAATTCTTTTTGTTTCTTGAAGCGTTCTTGTCTTACCTCTTCAAAATTTCTTTTGTAACTTCCTCTGTATTTTGCAATGTCCTCAGCTCTCGCTTGCAATGGGAAATGAGGAGCAACATGTGCTAAGTATAAAAAGAAAGGAGCATCTTTTTGGCTCATTTCTTTTACAAATTGAGCACCATATTCGTTAATTGCTTCAGTAGAATAGTAGTCTTCTCCAGGATGTGCTAAAAGACTATCGTTAATAGCCACTACTTGATCTCCTGGGAATGGGTAGAAGTACGCACCACCATGATGGGGGAACCCGTAAAATTTATCAAATCCTTTTTTTGTAGGCCAATATTCTTCTTTATTGCCTACATGCCATTTACCAGACATGGCTGTATTATAACCGTTTAGTTTTAGTGCTTCAGCAATAGTTACTGCATTATTAGGAATATAACCTCCATAATTTGGTAGGTGACAATCCTCTTGCATGAAACCCATATTGGCTTGGTGTGGGTATAATCCTGTCAACAAACTCGCTCTTGTTGGACAACAACGTGATGCATTATAAAATTGGGTTAATCGCATGCCGTTGTCTGCAAGTTGATCAATAGAAGGTGTTTTAATTTCCCCTCCATAACAACCTAAATCTGAGTAGCCCATATCATCCGCCAGGATAAGAATTACGTTTGGTCTTGGATTAGTTTCTTCTACTTGTCCTTTTTGAGGTGAACAACCCAAGAATGAGGATATAATTACCCCAGCTAGTAGTAAAAGTCTTCGTTTCATATCATTATAATTAAGTAAGTCCCGAGGCTAAAAAATCGTTCGCCTTCAATCGTTGTTAGTAAAAAGGTATCACAAAAGCATTAAAAAGTTTATTGTTCAATTGCACTTGTGATACCTCCTTATAGTCTCCTTGTTGTCTCTTTATAGTCGGTTACTGCTTAGTATGGACGTTGCAATGCAACGTCCATACTAATACAGTTTTTAAAGTCTTGTTACTATTGGTGGATAAATCTACCTGTTAGAATCTCGCTTCCAGTATTTAATCGGATGATATACATACCTCTTTGTAAGTGTTGTGCATTGATAGTAGCTCGACCATTTACAACGTTTACAAGAGAGATCATATTGATTCTACCTTCTGCATTATAGATACTAATTTGAGCCTCTTTTAAGTTCAATTTATTCTCCATGAATAAGCTTAATTGATTATTCTCGGCATGCACTTTTAATTTATCCAATGCTCTTTCAAGATCAATAGAAGTTGGACCATCAGGTAATTTGATTAAGATAGAAACGCTTCTTGCCTCACCAATTACAGCACCTTCACCAATTGTAGAAGCCATAGTCAATACAAGTGTTTCTTCTTCTTCAAAATCATCACCATCTTCTAAGATTTTTAACATGGCTAAATCAGATTCAGAAGCTCCACCCGCGATAGTTAATTCTGTTTTATCTAGTTCGTAATCATCATCAGAAATACCTTCACCTGAAACAGCTAGCATTACTTTAGTTTCTGATAAAGCAGCTGCACTAGTAGTTAATTTGATTTCAATAGCATCATCACCTTCAAATGCTTCATCAGCAGAAGCAGTGATTGTAATAATTGGGAATGCTAAATCAACAATAAATTCTTCTAGAGAGGTAGAATCCATTTCGTGATTGAATGTTTTTACCGCTACAAAGTCTGTTGTCGCTCCTTCTGGAACATATACCTCTGCTACAGTATCATTTAGTGACATAAATTCAGTCGCTTCAACATCTCCAAATTTTAAGCTTTCGATGTTATAGAGGTTGTCTCCATGTAAGTAAATTAAACCGCCAATTGGTCCTCTTTCAGGAGAAAATGCGTTGATTGCTGGTAATGCTGATAATGCTTCTAAGTCTTCTACAGAAGTAACATTACCACCTTCAGTTCTTTCAATTAATACTTGCGCTTTTCCTACTGTATCCGCACCAAATGGTACTACTAATGATAGTGATTTACCGTCTTGAGAAGTAGTGAATTCTGTTACCTCTATTTCTCCTAACCAAACTTTAGATACGTTAGTTAATGAAGAACCCAATACTTGTACTTCTTTACCTACTTTTTGTTTCATAGGTTCGATACCTGTGATTTGAGCTGCACCTTCAGGGTAACCTGTGATTCTCACATCATCAATCATAATGAATTGTTCTACTTCTTGAACAACTTCCCACTTAATTGATAAGTTTTCTGCAGCAGGCAGTTTAAAACCTACTCTTACTAAATTCATATCTCCACCAATACCATAAGGCATTGAAGAACCACCAAATTCAATATATTCACCACCATCTACTGAATAATACATTTTAAGTTGACCTTCTAATACTAACCAACCCCAGTATCCCATACTAAAAGATAATCTGATATTTTCTAAACCTAACGTATTGATTTTAGAGATGATAATGTTTTTATCCTTTTTCATCCCATAAACTGCTCTTTGAGAGGCACCTTCATACTTTGCTTCTTTTACCCCAAACCAGATTCTAGAAGCAGAACCTGAATAATCAATCTCTTTGTGCTCTTGATAATCTTTGTTCGCATCAACACCCCACCATAGTGTACCACCACCATATGGTGCATCTTCAAATGGCTCATACATTACCAATTGTTCTGCATCAGAATATTGTTTAGGATATAAGAAAGGTTGGTGTGAACCAAAAATAGAACCATCGTCTGTAGTAAAACTGATGGTATCTTTTTCAGCATCCATGTCAGGTTCAGGTACTACAAAATACAATTCTGTATCTGTAGATTCAGTAATAATTTCTGCTTCTGCAGCTCCAATTTTAATGGTTTTGATCTTCGTAAGTAGATTTGTACCTGTTACTGTAATCGTATCTCCTGGAAAGCCTGCATTGGGTGTGTAATCTTGTAAATCAGGAAAAGTAGTTACTCCTGTATCATGATCTTTCGTTAAATATTCTTGTGCATTTACGGAAAAAGTTGTTGCTAATCCTATCACTAGTGTAGTAAGCATCAACTTACTCATTTTGCTGAGTAGTTGTAATCCTTTCATAAAAGTAAAAGTTAAAGTTATAATAATAGTTTCTTAAAAAGTGTTGTGGTAAGCGCACCTACCACAAGTAAGTACGCTCAATTGGTTTAAGTCCTTTTGAGAGTATTGTTCAATACCATCAAAACAACTTTTATGGATTTTGATCTGAGTTAGATAAATCCTGATTATTTTGAATTTCGTTTAATGGCAATCGGTATAAAGTTTCTGGACTGTTCCATTTTATTTCAAGTACATTCCCTCTATCAAAAGGTTTATATACCGATTCTGGATAAACTTGAGCTACCGTTTCATTGTAGGCACCCATCCTTTTCCAATTAAAGAATCTTTCGCCTTCACCGATCAATTCTAATGCTCTATCGTGTGCTACAATTTCAATCATTTGTTGCTTAGATGGAGCAGATGTTATTTCCATTGCATCACGATTGGCTCTTAACAAGTTGATATCTGGAAGTGCTCCATTCACTTGTCCGTTTAATGCTCGGATCTCTGCTCTCATTAAAATTAACTCTTCTAATCGAAGTGTAGGCCAATTGGTTGTTGACCCTAAGTCTAAACTAAATTTATTGAAAACATATACTGTATCTGTAACTTCACCTGACTCAGCGTCTTCTAATTCTGCTTCACGAATGAAAGAACTCATTCTAAAATATTCATCGTTGATCACCAAGCCTTTATCATCTACATAATTACTTATGAAATCTTTAGATAAGAAAATGGCTGAAAATTCACCGTCAGTAATTTGATCAACATTGAACATTAAATTGTATGGATCAGAAACTGCAAATCCAGCAACAAATGAACGAAGATTTAAGGCTTCAGTAGCTCCACTATTTGAAAATAGTGTAGTGGCATTCTGTGCAGTTGTTAATTCCATTACTGGAGCTGGAGATATTGCTTCCTCTATCGTAACCACTCCTGGCTGGAAACCTATTAAAGAAGTAATCAATTCTTCCGCCTCATCCATTCTGTTCATTTGGAACAAAACTCTAGCTTTAAGGGCCAACACATCAAATCTTCTTGCTCTAATTTTATAAGAAGGGAAGTTCTGATGAATGGTATTGTCAAAAGTAACAGGTATCAATTCAGCTGCTTTTGTTAGATCATCCAAAATGAAATCATAACATTCTTGTACTGTACTTCTACCACCACCATTAAAATCTTCGGCTGGCTTTGTCTTAATGATCACGCCAGGCATATCTTTGGTTTGAGCAGAATATTGAGCTCCGTGATATCTTAATAATAAGAAGGTATTTGCAGCTCTTAAAAACAATGCTTCACCTCTTAAACGACCTCTTTGAAATTCATAATATGAATCAATACCACCATCTGGTTCAGTTACACTAAGTACCAAGTTGGCTTGGTTAATTGATTTATATGCATTCGACCACATTCCTCCGTTTTGGAATTCTGTACGGATGTATTCGAATTTGTTTTTATTTCCTCCAAGTTTAGCTCCATCAATATTTGCAGCCGTATGATCTGCAATTAGATTGGCATCAGGTAAATGGTTTGAAAGGTGAGCGTTAGCCCACAATAAATAACCTTCATTAATGACCAATTCTATATTGAAAGTAGAAGCATCTACTTTACTACCTGGAAATTCATCAGTAGGTCCAACATCTTCAAATTTCACACAAGAAAAGAAGAGTGATTGCCCAAGCACTGCCATAAGTGCGATTGATTTTGCAATATTTGATTTTAATTTCATCATCTTTCTAGTCTAAAAATTTAAGTTTACGCCTACTTTAAGTTGCATTGCCTGAGGTGGATTACCTTTTACTACACCTGGTGCAATGTTTGCCTCTGTTGGCGAGAAGTTACCTAGAGAGTTCATAGCTTCTGGATCCCAACCTGGGTACTTTGTGAATGTTAGTAAGTTGGTTCCTGTTACATAGAATCTCATCATGTCCATTCTAAGTTTACTTGAAATTGACTTAGGCAACGTATAAGCTAAGGTTACATTCTTCAATCTGATAAAGGAACCGTCATATAAGAACCTTGTTGATCTCGAACCTTGGAAAGGATCTCTCTTACCAAATGGGTGATCATATACTACTCTTGGCACATCTGTCTGATCACCTGGCTGTTGCCATCTTTGGTCATACATGTATTGTGGCACATTCGTTAATGCATTTTCAGATCTCATGTAGGCCATCAAGTTCAATTCATCATCATATATCCAGTTGCCTTGACGGAATGTGAACATAAAACTGAATGATATCCCTTTATATGAGAATCTGTTTGTTATACCACCAGTAAAGCTTGGTAAACCTGTTTTATTATCAATAGTCTGAATTAAACCTTCCATTTCTGCAGGAGTTGGTTTAGCAGGATCTTCAAATTGATAAGGTTGGCCTGTTTCCGGATCTTCATACATTTCATAACCGGTTTGAGGATCTACTCCTAAGAATTTAACCATCTGATAAGAGGCTACTGAACCTCCAATTTGTGGTAAAGCTAGACCATTAGATTGTTCCAAAACGGCAGGATCTACTGCTAGTTCTAATACTTCATTTTGTAGGTAAGCCACATTAGTTGTTAAGCTCCAGTTAAATGCTTTTTTCTGGAACATATTGAAAGTTAATGATGTCTCCACACCACTGTTTCTAATCGCTCCTGAATTGGTAATAAACTGTCCACCACCTTGAGATGGAGGTAAATCTAATTTTGCTAGAAGATCTCTGTTGATCTTATCATAATAAGCAACTTCACCTGTAACAGCTCCATTAAATAATTCGAAGTTTGCACCGATATCTAATGAATAAGCTCTTTCCCATCCAATGTTATCTGTAGAACCTGTTAATCTCAATGGCGAAATACCTGGATTATTACCATACGATTGGCTATTGTACACCCAGTTTGCAAATGCTGCTGACTGATCAATCTCTGCGTTACCAGATACACCATAAGATGCTCTTAATTTCAAGTAAGTTAATACGTCTGATGAATTTAAGAAGTCTTCTTCTGAAATGTTCCAACCTACTGATGCTGAAGGAAAAACACCCCATCTGTTTTTAGCACCAAATCTTGATGAACCATCGGCACGAGCACTAAATCCAAGTAAATATTTTTGTTTATAAGCATATTTACCTCTAAAGAAACCTGAGTAGAAAATCACACCATTTTGACCTGATCTCCATTCAATGATTTCTTGTGCGTTACCTACATTTTTGATTGAGTTTGTTGGAGGAAAACCAACCCCTTTCATTGATAAGAATTTTTGAGTCTCACCAAAACTCTCAAAACCAAGTAATCCATCAAAAGAGTGATCGCCTATTTCTTTATTGTACTTTAAAATAGCATTGTAGTTAATATAAGTACGGGCTTGCTGAATTTTATCTGCATAACCAAAACACTCATCACATTGTCCTTTAATAGCTATTGTTGTTAAGAATGGCGAGTACCATACTTCTCTTTCATAACCTGTATACGTCATACCTACCATTGCATCTAATGTTAGGTTATTCGAGATTTTATAAGATAAATCCGCTGAATTAATCGTTGTCATTGAGTTCGAACGATGATAGAAGTATTCTTCATTCGTTGCAGGAACAATATTATTCAACGATGTCGGTTGGAAGTAAGAACCATCCTGATTATGAACTGGTAATTGTGGCGTTGCGTTTCTGATAAAGTTTAAACCTGTTGGGTTGTTCCAATATTGGAAAACTCCTCCACCTTGACCCTGAACATTTAAGAAATAAATGTTTGTTGGATATTGTGAGTTTTCAACATTACTGATGTTTGTATTGATACCAATCTTTAATCTATCACTTACATCAAATTTAAAGTTGGCAGCAAAAGCTAAACGTTCGTTATCATTGGCATTTAAGATACCTTCTGTTTTTGCATAGGTACCATTAATACGATAAGTCATTCCTTCAGTACCACCTGCAACAGCTACCGATGCATTCATCGTTGCTCCTTGACGGTATGCTAAATCATATTTATCAATATCTGTTTGTCTTGCCACTTCATCAGTATACCATGGATTGTTTGCTGATGTAGTATAAGGTAAAACTCTTTTATCTAATGGCGTACCATCATTTTCCCAACCTTCTTGCAAATAGTTTAACCAATCATTCGTACGTATATGTTCCAACATTTTAGTTGGGCGGTTAATACCTTGAGCATAATTTACTTCCCACTTCGCTTTTCCTTTTTTACCTTGTTTTGTAGTCACTACAATTACACCATTTGCACCACGAGAACCGTAGATTGCTGTAGCTTCAGCATCTTTCAATACCGTTACGCTTTCAATATCTTCTGGGTTAATGTTGGTCATCGGGTTGTAAGAAGTACCGAAGTTACCCGTACCATCTGTAGGATAAGAAGTAAAAGGAATACCGTTAATTACATATAAAGGAGAAGAGTTACTTGAGAACGAACCTGTACCCCTAACTCTAATGTTCACCGCGCCACCAACTGAACCACTTGAGTTGGTTACATCCAAACCTGGCGACATACCTTGTAAACCTTCTTGGAAAGAGTTTTGAATTGACTCTTGAAGTTGATCTGATTCAATTGTTTGATAACTACCAGTACTCATCTTCTTCGATTCTGTAGCATAACCTGTAATTACTACAGCATCTAATTCTTGAAGATCTTCCTCTAGTTTGATATCAATTACTTTTTGTCCGTTAACAGGAACCTCTGTAGTTTTAAATCCAATTGTTTTAAATATTAAAATTGCACTATTTGGATTTTCTAAATTAATCTTATACTTCCCATCGAAATCTGTAACCACTCCATTATTGTTAGGAGAATTTTTTTCGATTACATAAGTACCAGGAAGTGCAGCACCATCTGTTGCTGAAAGCACTTTGCCAGATATAATGCTCTGTGCATATAAAGAATTCATTCCCAGTAGTAGACTGAGGAAAATGAAAATCTTTGTTCTTAAAATAAGTTTATCACTGTTCATAAAGCTTGCCTTTATTTGAGAAGAGTTCGCATATATTTTCACTTCATTAATTTCTTACAACAATGATCGTCTAAAATTCTCTCAAAAGTCTTTTCATTTATAAAATTGAAGCAAAAGTGTCTTAAACACACCAAAAACAAAGGTTCTGAACCGTTTTCTTTTTTCTTCGGATTTCCAAAAAATAGACTTTAGAAGTGTTTAGAGGCTATATAAGTAGTTAATTATAATTTTATCGTTGAAAAGAAATTGACTAAAAAATGACTAAGTAGTTGTGTAAAAGGTATATCAGTAAATAGAAATCATATAAAAAAAATGAATTGTATGTGTCAAAAAAAATAAAATATTACTTGCGTATAATATGTTGTTCCATCATTAGTATAATACAAAATATCAATTAACGTGCAAACAAAAAAATACTCTTAAAAGAAAGATTTCAATTGTAATGTTTTTATGAAAAAGCCGAAAGTTTATCCCTGTCGTCGGTCTGCTTATTTCAAATAAATACCAATTGTCTCCTTCTAAAAAGAGTATTTGTTGTTTACGTTTACAGCGTAAAAATTAATCATTAATAATATGATAATTCAAAGATTCATTTTTAATCTTTCATCACTTTCTTTGTTTCTATTACTTGAACTGAATTAAAAAAGTCGTCGTCGGTCTCCAGATCAATTTGTTTAGAATGAGATGACATCAATAAGAAAATCATCTAAAAAATATCAATTAAAAATAATTTGTTTGATTTTCAACTTTTATTAATCCACCATGGAGCTGTAAACATCCATAGTAGAGATCCAAATAAGATCGTTTGTTTATATATTTCAACTTCCATTTCTCCCAGGAAGACTAAAATACAAGGAACTAAAGTAATCGCTAAACCAATATAGGATAATGGTTTTAGTAAGTGTTTAGTTAAATTCATCTACAGTAATATTTTGAAATTCTACATCTTCTTCATTTCCTGTATCTCTTTGTAGTAGTTTAGATGAAATTATATAGGTGACAAAACCTAATAACCACCCTGGAATTGCTGCAAAGAAATAAAAGTCTAGGTCGAATACTTTGTACACGAGGTATGATCCTAACACAGATAATGCCCATGAGATTAATACCGAAAGATTAAGCATTGACTTTTTCTTTTCGGCATAATTTGATTGTAAACCTAGTTTCGGAAATATAAATATGTCAGCTAATACAATCGCACCAATTGGAGCTGCACATAAAGCATACACGCCTAAAAATTGATCTAACTTGGCTACAAAAGCTGGTGAACAAGCCAAGATAGTAGTCACACACCCTACAATAAGGGTTATTTTCCATCGTTTCATTTTGGGGAATAAGCCCTGAACTGCTAAACCTGAACGATAAATTGTTGGATTCGCTGTAGTCCAACCTGCAATAACAACACAAATTAAACCGGTTACCCCTGCACCCATAAAGGCAATCTGACCTGGTGAAGGATTGGTCTCTCCCATTTGAAGAGCAACAGCACATAAAATACCTGAAGCAATCCAAGCCATAAAATGACCAATGAACATACCAAATGCAGAAGCTAAACCATAAGTCGATTTTTTTGCATAACGATAAATCGACATATCGGCTAAACCTAAGTGCATTGCACTGTTACATAACCACGCAAAGATCATGATATGCCAAAAAGTGTACTTTGTTTGTCCATCTATGGGAACACCTGTCCATATTTTCTCTTCTGCTACCTGAAAGAAATCACTAACAGAAGTCACTCCTAATTGTGGTAACATAGCAACACCTGCCGAAAAGAAAATAACGGGCATCCATGGAGCAAAGATGTTGGCAAATTTCGATACTTTATCGAAACCAAAAGTGGCTACAATAGTAATAACAGCTCCAATTGCAAAAATAATCCCTACCCACAATGGACTCGTTGGATAAAGATCGTTTAGTCCTGGACCTTTAATATCCAACATAATCCCCACTGCGGATGCTGAAACACCGATCATTGCAGATGCGGTCACACAAAACAAAAGGCCATTGACACTATTATATAATGTGACAATCCCTTTTCCACTAATTCGTTCTAATTGGTAAAAGATAGTTGTTCTAGTTTTTACTGCTGCAGGTGCACAAAACAACACCCAGCTTAAGGTTGCTAGCAAGTTTCCTAAAAGTAGTCCCAAAAATACATCTTTTGCGGCCGCACCATGCAAAACAAACAAAGGTCCGATTACAAATTCGGTTCCTGCTATATGTTCTCCCGATACCATGCCGACAAAGCTTTTAAAGCCTTTTACTTCAGATTTTGGTACAGGCTCTCTTTCGTATTCATTTACGTTGTTGACCTGCTCCTTAAATAGTTTCTTTAGTTGCATATTGAATATATTACTTTACTCTAAATCAAAAGTAGAGGAATGAGTGTACAAAAGACTTTTATTTAGGAAAGCCGAAGAAAATCAACCATTCTATTTTCTTTTGATTTTGAAATATCAGAGTAAAAAAGTGCTTATTTAGGCTTTAATAGCCATTTAATTAGAAATCTTGATGATTTTAAATTACCTCATTTAATCCTCTTGATAATAGAATTCTGTCCTTTTTTATCCCAGATAACTGGGTTATTACACCAAAAAAGACAATTATTTTACTTTTATAGTAAAGGCTACCTCAAATACTATGAGGTAGCCTTAATGCCTTCATTACGTAAAACACAACGTGTAATACTTAACAAATTGACTTACTTAATTATGAATTTTGAAGTTCTTCTTCCATTCTTTAAGAAGTAAATTCCTTTTGGTAATTCAGTTATTTGAATGTTATTGTTTTCTACAGATGGATTAAACTTCATTACCTGACCCATTGCATTAACAATGATAATATCTGCTTGTTGATCTAACCCCTCTACAGTAATTTGTACTGATGCTGGATTAGGGTAAATCAATAATTTTTCTTCTTTTAAATGATCTCCAATAGAAGTTAGATCATCTTCCCTATAAGTGGCTGTAATAGTGATTGCTTTTTCAGGCATAGTCACTGTTGTTTCCTCAGTCATTGCATCGGCTAAATACTCAACATCACCTGTCCACTTTAAGAAAACAAAACCTGTCTCTGCAGCATCCGCCTTGATATTCACCACTTGTCCTACTTCATATACACCTGAACCAGTACCTTTTTCGATAGTTAATGCAAATGTTTCAACATCAGCTTCTCTATAAGTAGCCGTTAATGAAACCGTTGAAGAAGGCATAGTTACCGTTGTCGAAGTAGAATTTACATCAGCTATATGTTCCGTATCTCCTGTCCATTTATCAAATACATAACCGTCCATTGGTAATTCTGCAGAAATTTCTACTGTTGTTCCTGCTTCATAATCTCCTGATCCTGATCCTTTGTTTACGGTTAATGTATAAGTAGTTGCATCTGCATATGTTGCTGTAATTTCTACATTCATAGCTGGCATCGTAAGCGTAGTTGAAGCACTATTTGGATTCACCAAATAATCTGTATCTCCAGTCCAAGCCACAAATCTCTTTCCGGCTAAATTGTTTGCAGCTACTTCAATTTGTGCATCTTCAAAATAAGTACCTGAACCTGTTCCCTGATTCACCGTCAGAGTATATGATTGAGTGGTCGATTCTACATAATTGGCAGTTAACTCAATATTTCTTCCTGGCATTACTAACTTCGTTGATGCTTGATTTGCATCCTCTAAATAACCTGTAGAACCCGTCCAGTTTTTGAAAACATATCCAGCAGGTGCATCGTCTGCAACTATTTCAATTTCTCTTCCTTGAGGATAGAAACCTGATCCTGTACCGTTTACTACTTTTAATTCTTTATCGAGTGCAGCACCGCTCCATTTGATATTATCAATATTAATATCACCGTATGTACTTGTATTCTGACCTGTTGTCACCAACCTGATTTTAACATCACCTTCGTAAGTTAGGTTCTGTAAATAGATCTGTTTACGGTTTTTATCCACTTGCCATTCACCTTGAAGTTCATCATTTAAATAGATTTCTAATCCACCTAAATCTTTATTGTTCTTTACATCAACTGAGAATGTAGTAATACCACCCGATACAACTCCTTCAAAACTAGGAGTTGGATTTGTACCTGGCTTCCTAAGTTTAATGTTTCTTCCGTCTAATGTGTTGATGTTTTTTGCTTGAACGAATGTCCAAGTTATTCCACCATCACCAACGTAATCTCCATTTCCCCAAGAAGTAGAAATATCTGGGAAGTAATCAAAAGTTTCGTGTCCACCTGAAGTTAAACCTGATTGGGAAACAGTGATGATTTTATTCTCACAACCAGCAATAGTGATAATCGCTGTTCTTATATCTGCTGTATTGTTTGATGGCATAGTTACCGTTAGCTCATCATTTTCTTTTGAAATTTCTACAAAAGATTTATCCACATGTACATCATAAGCTCCTGATGCAGTAATTATAACCGTTTTTGTTCCACCAGTCGAAGCAAAATCAAGTACACTTTCTGATACTGAAATGTCACAAGAAAGATCCACTTTAGGAAGTTTTCTTCTCCAAGGTCCAGTACCTGCAGTGGCAACATAATAATATGGCTCACCATTATCCATAATAATCTTTGACTGATTACTTACAGAGTGAACAATAGCTGTATTATTTGCTACGCCTAATGTCCAATCCGACCACTCGATAGACCCATCTTGTTGTAATTCTCCAATAAATGAACCTAATCCCCTTTTATGATTATCTACGGATGTATTGATGACCACATGATCACCATAAGCTGCTAAACCTGACATTTTGATAGGCTTACCTGGAATTACCCACTTTTCTGGACGAAGTGTTAAAGATGTAGGGACATCAAAACCAGCATTCACCCAATTCGATTCCGTATTCCAAGTATCATCACTTAAATTTTTATTGATATATACTGCTGTATTTCCGCCAATTGTAGTAGAAGCTACTAACCATGATGTTCCATCACCTCTATCCCAAACGTAGGCATCTTTAGAATTCGAAAGACCAATTGATGAAGTCCATACATACGACATATCTGCTTGGCGAACACCTCTGAAAATAATACCATCTGCATTATTTGTATCTGAACGCCCAAAAACGATATCAGAATTATTTGGATCTACCCATACATCTCTAATGTCCAATTCATCATAGTCTGCAGAGGATATTTTCACCCAATCTTCTGTACCATTATATACATTGACAATATTATTTGCCATGTAAATACCTCCAGAGTTTGTAGAAGATCCTCTCATACTCACATACACTCTTTCCGGATGATTAGGATCTGCAACTATTACTCTGAAATTTCTTGATGGAAGACCTTGGACCACACCATTATTGTTTGGCTCAAAACCTCCGATTAATTTCCAATCTTCTTTTTCTCCAATACTTGTTAGATCTAACTCTTTAGCATAAAGACCACCTGCTGTTTGTGATGGCGCACCAAAACCTTTTCTTGCATCAATTAATACTAATTCAGGTGTCGTCTCAGTCACTAAAACTGACATCACGTTGGTAACACCTTGTGGATTTTCGTGTGATGTCCATGAATATCCATGATCTATACTTTGTAACATACCATGATCTGCATTACCTTGAATCATATAGTTTTTATAACTGAAAACATCATAAGCATATGGTGATGCAAAACCTCTAGTATGTGCCATTGTATGACTTCCTGCACTTGGTACAATCTCACCATACACTTCCCACCAGCTACCTGCTGAACAAGGGAAACCATTATTTGATGGATCTCCAAGGAATACATTCATACCACCCATTGAAATCACATAAGGATCTTGCCATGTTGATGGAGAATAATCGTATGCTCTAACAATAAATGCTCTACTCTCCCAACCTACATCAAAAGTGAAACAGTTACCGTTAGACCCTGCCGTTGGTTTTTCAATAATTTTCTCCCAAGCATAGTCGACTAATTCGTGATTATCATTAAAGTTTAAAGTACATTCCCAAAGACCAACACGGTTAGCATTATCGTTCCATACAGTACCGATAAGCATTTTATTTTGATTGATAGGCGATTTTGGATCCACTTTAGGGTTGAACCATTCCGCAGTATCAATTAAGCCATCCATAATTTTCACCCACTCACCTAAATCACCATTCTCTTCTACTTTTGCATAATATACCGCCCAACGTTTGTCGGCATAATTATCATTAGCTACTGTCTGATAAGTCGCATACGCATGACGACCATCAGGAGATAATTCGATACCTCTTGAACCGCCATCGGGTCTTTTGTTTACATTCGCTGCTTCACCCGCACCATCCAACGCATCTGTCGGCTTGGCTACTTTTGTAAAAGTTTCCCCATTATCCTTTGAGATATACACGCCAGAAGCGGCACTTAAATAAATGTAATCTGTAACAGGGTGAATTTCTACACCAAATACATGACGGTAACCTTCTGTTGGTTCGTAAACCACTTTTTTCCAGTTCACCCCTGCGTCTTGAGATAAGTATATTTCTCTTACACCATTAAATTTACCAGATGATATATTTTGTACTGGATCACAAATAGCTGCTTGTCCTTTTTGAGGATCTTTGTTTTGCCAACCTGGAGCTAAAATTACTGTATTGTAATCTCTTGATACTGCTATAGAAGCAATTGCATCGCCTCTAGTAATATCGATCATGTTCCACGTCACCTCATGGTAATTGGCTGCTCCTGCATTATCTGTATAAGATGCTCCATATAAACCACCTTGGTACATTCTAGATCCACCAATTTCTTGCTCAACCGTAAACGACATACCATGGCTTAAATCTCTACTTACATATTGCCAAGATTGTCCGTAGTCATCAGAACGATAAATTCCTTCCATATCTGAAGAGAACCAAATTCGTCCTTCCACATTTCTATCAAAATAAAGGTCTTGAATCTGGCCTCCACCACCTGGGTTCAAACTTTCCCAAGCATTTTCTTGCCCCCATGTATCTGGCTGGGCTTGTACTGTTATCCATGCTGTGAACATGAATAAGAAGCTGAATAGTTTAAGTAAAATTTTCATCATAGTCATACTTATGTAGTCTAAGATTTTTATGTAGTTATGTTAGACTCAAAAAATTAAAAAGAGTTTACAATCGTAAGTTCTTATTTGAACGACATTACAATTTTAAGACTTGATGATGGGGGAATACTTCCAATTTGCAATTTAGTAGTAAATCAGAAGTAACACAAAGACTATTAAAAGATGATAATCAGATAGTTACAATCTACTTTAGTTTTAATCTTTTGAAGTTTGTTCATAAAAAAAAGGGAGATCGCTCACCCTTTTCCTAGCTTACGATCTCCACTTTTTCTAATAAGATACTTTATTTTTTGATCTTGAATGTCTTATCATTTACTCTTAGGATATACATCCCTTTAGTTAAATAATTTAATACAATCGTATCTCCTTTTTGATAATCATTCTGATACACAATATTTCCAGTGATTGAGAAAATAGTCACCGTTCCTTGATCAACCCCTTGAAGCTTGATTTGATCATTAAATGGATTTGGATAAACCTTTACTTCTTCATCAAGTAATTGATTAGAAACCACTCTTCTTGCTCCCGAAGGTGCATTCCATTCAATATCATCTAATTGTACATCAGCATTGTTATAGCCGGTGAATTCTAAAGCAACACTTCCTGTTAAATCAATATTATTGATCGTAAATGTATTCGACCCTGAATTGGCTGCAATATCAAATTGTCCAATGGTATTTCCATTTGCTTTTACAATAACACCACTTGAATTCGCAGATCCTGTAGGTGCGGCTTTGAATGTAAGCGTTGATAAACCATTCAATGTCGTCGATAAACTACCACCAGCATTATTGTCTAATTTTACAGTATTTCCATTAATGGTTTGTGTTCTCTTAATGACGCTATAATTCCAAACCTGACCATCGTTCCCCACAAATGATCCTGTTGACCAATCGTTTAGGGTGCCCAATAAGTCGAAGTTTTCGAAACCACTATCACCAGAAGGTAGATCTACATAAGTAGCTGTAATTGTGGCTCCATTAGATGGCATCGTAAATTGAGTAGAAGCATTATTACGATTCGCTAAATGGTGTTCTGCTCCTGTCCACTCATTAAATTGTTTACCAGCAGCAGGAGCATTAGCAGTAACAGTTACGATTTCCCCAGCTGCATAACTACCACTTCCCGATCCATTATTTACGGTTAGTTGATAAAGTGTAACAGCAGAATTGTCTTTCCAACTGATATCATCCAACTGAACATCAGAGGCATTCATTCCTCTAAATTCTAGAGCTGTTGTACCTGATTCATCCAAAATCGGAATCACAAATTCTTGAGGTGCAGCTCCTTTAGCAATTTCAAATGATTGGATCAATTGACCATTTACATACACCTCAACACCACTTGGAGAACCCGTTCCAGTAGGTGCTGCCCAGAAACTCAAATATGTCAGACCATTTGATAAAGAAGTAGATAAACTTCCGTTGGCACTATTGTCTAACTTAATGGTATTCCCATTGATAGTGGATGTTCTTTTCACTTGAACATAATCCCAAGTCAGTCCGTAATTTCCAACGAAACTACCATTGGCCCATTGGTTCTCTGTTGGCATATTATCCAATGTTTCAGTGAACAAATCTCCTGTAGGAGGAGGAGTCACTGATGCCCCTTCTTGAGTGATAGATATGGATACATTTTTACACCCAGAAACCGTAACGGTAGCATTTCTAGATTGTTCAGATGTATTTGCCGAAGCGACTACACTAATCTGGTTATTTGATGTTGACACTGATAACCACCCTTGATTGGAGCTGGCTGAAAAAGCATCTGTACTCGTCACCGAAATATTTTTCGTTCCGCCATTGCTAGCAAAGGCAACACTATTTGGATTAACAGATAACGAACAAGTTGGAGGAGTAACAGCTGAAGAAATTTGTCTTCTCCAAGGTCCAGTTCCCGCTAAAGCCACATAGTAATACGGCACTCCGTCTTCTACTCTCACTTTAGCTTGTAGGGATGTAGGGTTTTCGATATCTCTATCATTAGCCGATGCTCTAGTCCAATCCGACCATTGCACTGTTCCATTATTTTGAATCACCCCAATAAAAGATCCGTTTCCTTTTTTATGATTACTTACCTCTGAATTGGCCACAATACGATCATCAAAAGCAGCTAAACCACCAATGGAAATCGGTTCGTTTGGTTCTACCCATTTTTCAGGACGAATTTCCAATGTTTTGGCAACATCTAATCCTGTAAAGGTCCAATTACTCGGATCATTCCAATCTGCATTTCTTGGTGTTTTCAATATATGAACTCCATACACATTATTGATCTGAGCAGCAGCTACTAACCAAGTTTGACCATCTTTTTCCCAAGCATAAATATCCGATGTATTCTTACTTGCTGTTTCCATATTCGTCCAAGTGTAAGAACCATTCGACTGACGAACACCTCTATAAATTGAACCTGCAGAACCTGATCCTGCCGAACGTACATAAATGTAATTACCATTATTTGGATCTACCCAAACATCTCTAAAATCTCTATATCCCATACTCGATTCTGAGATTTTTCTCCAAGAACCATTCCCGTTATACACTGCTAGAATATCATCGGTCATGTACACACCTCCTTCGATATTTGCTCCGCCCCAATTCTTTCCTCTCATAGTCACATAAACACGCTTAGGATTGCTCGGATCGTACTGCATTGCACGATAATTCCTTGATGGCAAATCATTGGTTGTACCCGAATTATTTGGTGTAAAACCACCTATCAATTTCCAATCCTCTGCATTTCCAATTCTATCCAATTCGATTGGTTTAGCATACAAACCACCCACACTTTGACTTGGTGCTCCATAACCTTTACGTGCATCCATTAATACAAGAGCAGGATTAGTTGGTACTGTTAAAACAGACATTGCATTGGTAATTCCCTGAGGACCATGTTCTGATGTCCAAGAATACCCATTGTCCAAACTTTGTAAGATACCATGATCAGCACACCCTTGAATCATATAGCTTTTATAACTATCGACATCATAGCAATATGGTGAAGAAAAACCTCTTTCATGTGACATCGCCAATCCCTCTTGATAATATATCACTTCTCCATAAACTTCCTTCCAACTAGAACAAGGGAAATCAACAGCATCAGCATCCGTTAAGAAAACATTCATTCCTCCCATCGAGATAATTTGATGTTGATTCCAAGATTTTGGAGTATAATCACATGTTCTTACAATAAAATCACGACGTTCCCAGCTTGGTTCAAAATCAAAACATCTGTTGTTTTTAGGAAGGTTTAGAATCTGTTCCCAATTGTAAGAAGTTACATTTCCAGAACCATTATAATTCACGGTGGCTTCCCACAAACCAATTCTGTTTTTATTATCGTTCCAAACAGTTCCTACTAATAACCTGTGTTCCGTAGCTGTCGATCTTGGATCCACTTTAGGATCATACCATTCCGCTGTATCTGTTAAACCATCCATAATTTTCGTCCATCCACCTGTAATACCCGTAGATGACGTTTTCGCTACAAAAACTGCCCATCTTCTATCGGCATACGTAGAACCTCCTTGCGTTTGATAAGTCGCATAAATGTACTTTCCATCAGGCGATAAGCCAACACCTCTCGATCCTCCATCCGGTCGTTTTGTAATTGAAGTCGCATTCCCTGCAGGACCAATAGCTTCCGATGGTTTAGCAATTAAATTAAATGAATTGCCACCATTAGAAGATACAAAAACTCCCGATGCGGCACCCAAATAGATATTATCGTTTGTTGGGTGAATGGCCACCCCAAAAACATTACGATATCCATTTGTATTATCATACTTTACTTTGGTCCAAGTGGCCCCTCTATCTTTTGATAAATAGATGTTTCTCTCCCCATTGAACTTATCGGATTGAAGATTTTGATTTGGGTCGATTAACGATCCCTGCCCTTTTTGAGGATCTTTATTCTGCCAACCCGGAGCCAAAACAACTGTTTGATGATCTGAAGAAATAGCAATAGAAGCGATGGCATCACCCCTAGTTTCTTCAATCATGTCCCAAGAAACATTATGATGGTTACTAGCTCCCGGGTTAACGGCAACATGTGCACCATACAAACCTCCTTGATACAATTTACTGCCTCCTTCTTCTTGGGCAATACAAAAAGCCATACCATGACTTAAATCCTTGGACACATACTGCCAAGACTGACCAAAATCGTCGGAGCGATACACCCCTTCCATGTCGCTTGAAAACCAAATACGGCCTTCTACATTACGATCAAAATAGACATCTTGAATTTGTCCACCTCCGCCAGGATTAAGACTTTCCCAACGGTTCTCTTTCCCCCAATTCGGGTCTTGCGCATTTCCTATAAAAGGAATCATAGCCAGAATAAATAGCATTCTGAAGCTGGTTTTGAGTAGTACTCGGTTCATTTCAATAATACTTTAGTTAGTAATTCCTTGAAGTCGTCGTAGGACTTCGCATAAGTAAAATTCTGTGGCCAAAGTACTTTTCGGGATACCTCAAAAGTATTCTATTTTGCAAATTAGGAGAAATAGGAAAAGGCAAAAAAGGTATTAATTCTTGTTTTGCCTATCTAAGAGAAGCTAAGTCAACATTTAAGAATTGTGGAAATAATAGTATCTTTGTATATGAACAAAGAATTATTGAGATATATTGATCCTTTTAAAGAGCTATGCAAAAAACATAGACTAGAAAAAGTATATCTTTTTGGTTCTCAAGCAACTGAAAATTATTCAGAAGATAGTGATATTGACCTATTAATTAAATTTTCTGATAAGATTGATGTTATTGATTATGCTGACTATTACTTTAACTTTTTAGAAGATGTTGAAAATCTTTTCAACAAAAAAGTTGACTTAGTATCCGAAAAATCTTTAAGTAATAAATACTTTATTGATGAAATAAATAGAACTAAACTTTCTCTGTATGAATCCTAAGGCTTTAAAATATATTTTAGATATAGAAGTCATAATTAGTGAAATAGATGAAATTCTTGATAAAACTGATAAAAACTTCTTTGAATTTCAGAAAAGTTTTATTTACAAAAGAGCTATTGAAAGAGATCTCGAAATTATCGGAGAAGCAGTAAAGAAACTTTATGAAATTGATCCAAACTATAATATTTCATCAAAAAAGAAAATAATAGGTTTACGTAATATCATAAGTCATGCATATGATTCTGTAGAGGATGAATTGTTATGGGGTATTATTATAAAAGATATCCCTATATTAAAAAAAGAAATATTGAAATTAAAAAACTCTTAGTGAAGTGTCTTTTTCTGAGCATACTCCATGAACAAAATCAAAACCAAACTACTACTACTCCTACTACTATTTCCAACCCTAAGTTTTTGTCAAGATGTATTAGATGAAGCATTAAAAGATAAATCGAATATTATTTTGGAAGAACCTTTTACTTTCAATCTTAAAGACAAAAATATAGATTCTTATTTGTATTACATGAATCATGCAAGTGATGTGTTCAATGATACAACTCTTTTAAAATCGTTAATACAAAAGACTAAAAAACCAGATAAAACATATTGGAAACAAGAGAATTTTTTCGACAAAGTTATCGTTGCTAAAGGTCAAAATATTCATACCAAAGCTGTTTTAAAAGAACTTTCTTTACTAAGCGATGAAGAATTAAAATTATTAAAAAAGGAAATCCGAAAATACAATAACAGAAATAACGAATGGAGGTCTTATCCTCTGAAAGTTTCTAAACCAATTTATTCAGATGATAATAAATATGCTATAATTGGTATTATCAAAGGTAATAACGGAAGTGAGATTTCTTTATTTGAACTTAAAGGTAAACAATGGGTACATTTAGGATATCTTGAACGAAAAGTATTTTAATTTTAGAATAGATGACAAACTTCAACAACCAAGATTTGATTGACCTTTATAATAACTTATCACTTGATATTTCCAACATCACTTGGGAAGAGGAAAGCAAGGATTATCATGCTTGTCGATTTAAATTAAACAATCAACTTATCATAAGCAGAAAAGCGAAAATTACTCCCAAAAAAGTAGGACAATTTGTTACTTTTTGGAAGAGAGATCAAGGTCAACCTATTCGCCCTTTTCACGAAAAAGATAATCTTGATTTCTTCGTCATTAACGTTCAAAATGATAAACAATTAGGCCAGTTTGTCTTTCCAAAGTCGGTTTTAATACAAAAAGCTATTCTTTCGACAGGATCAAAAGAGGGTAAAAGAGGTTTTAGAGTTTATCCAATATGGGATACTCCCATAAGCAAAACTGCTGAGAAAACACAAACCTGGCAACTCAAATATTTTATTAAAATTGACGAGCAAACCTGTGAAAAGAAGATTATGGAACTCTATCACTTAAAGTAATGAATTATGAAATTAACTAACATATTTTTATCGCTTCTATTCTTCCCTTTCATCTTATACTCACAAAACCTATCAAAAATTGATGCAGGAGAAGTCGTCTACATACAAGATAATAAGGTGTACATTCAAGCTGAAAGTTCTTTGGATTTTGATACCTATGAAAAAGTCACAAAAACAATTAAAGCACAAGGAGAAATAGTTTCTTCTAATGGATATTCTACCTCCTATAAAATACCTCAACATATTGTAGGCGATTATTTTAAGCATTTAACAGCTATCATACTATTTGATGAAAACTCAAAAGAACTAGCTAAAGCCCATTTTCTTCATATTGAATTTTATGATGGATCACCTTCTACCGATTTTTACAGTGTCTATCAAATAGAAAAAGTATCTCCTAATCAAGGATATTACTTTTATATTTCTTCTCTTCTCAAAGATCATTTTGATGTAGCAAATCAGAAAACACTCGAAGAGGGTAATTATGAAAAGGTTGTTTTAGAGCATTATCAATCCAATAACATCTCCCTTCTCTATGATTATTATAGTGTAGAAGCCATTGAGATTAATGATGAAGTATTTTTACTAAGCAAGCTTCAAAACCAATACTTCATTTTCAATTACAATATAGAAACTGAATCACTTAAAGAACTTTATAGAAGTGAAGAAAATGTCTGTTTTATTCGGTTTTATCCATTTTTTATGGATAATAAATTGAGGTTGCTTATGAAAGAATTGGAGTGTGAAACGGATGCAATGTGGGATAATGTGTTAGATATGGGGTTGTTCAAAAAAAACAATTGAATATTAATACTTTATTAGTCAAATGTTAGTTTCTATAATCACTATTTAATTGTTGGTATTGCCTACCCCTGCTTCGTTCGGCAATTTTTCTTGTCGAAATGAATAATCTACTTAATATTAAAATCAGAAAATTCTTGTAAAAGAATTATAAGGCTAATTATATAAATTAGTGTAGTTAATGTTATAATCATTTTCACCTTAGATTTATTGTCAAAATATATTTTAGGCATAATTAAGTTTATCATCGTTAACATAATATCCATAGGGTTATTAAAGTTCTTTTCTTTATAGGATTCGTACGATGAAAATTGAGAATAGTATTTATCTTCTTTAGATAATACCTTCCATTGGTAATTATGTTTTATAATCAGACTAATTGTAAAAACTGCTAAAAGTATTATTATTTTCATTGTTTGTTAGTGTCTTTATTAAAAGTATATCCAGCTTTTATTCCTAATAATTTATATATAGCATGACCAAAAAACTTATAAACCATATTTAAAATGATTTTTAAACACTTGTTGGTGAATTTTTAAATCCAAAAGAACTGTCCTCATAAACAAAACTGCTAAGAAAATATAGCCTGTCAACTCAATGAGTTTACTAAAATTGATTATCAGACTAATGAAAAGAATATTATGAAACTATTTACTATGCATAAGCTTCAATATATTCATTCAATGATTCAGTATACCTATTATAAAAATCTGCCAAACTAGTATAATATGTTGTTGTACCGTCATACAATTCATATTGTACATACGTCCTTGTCTTTTTATTAAAAACTAAATAGGAACATTCATTGAATTTACCTCCAATTAATAACGAATCTTTAAAAACTTCATACTCTTCATTCATTCCTTCATTCTTAAACATTAATAATAGTTCGGAATCAAATGATGCTAATTCTAAAATCTCCTCAAAATTAAATAAGATAGGCATCTCGTTACTATTAATGCTAGGAATTTCATAATACATAGACATAATAGCTCTATAATCTTCTGGAAGTTTTACTTCGAATTTTTTTTCAATGTCTTCAAAATTAGGCAGATTGTTTTCCCTTAATATTTTATCCCAATTTTGTGAAGGGTTAGAAAATACAGTATTGTCTACAAAGAATCTATTTTCAGGGTTATTAATAGTAATTTCTTTTAGTTCTAAAAAGGTTCTTTTATACTCTAATATTACTTTTTCTAGTTCTTTCATTTCTTTTCATTTTGATCATTTTAAAAATCAAGAGAAGGCTCTCTAAATAAATAATTAATCAAAAATTATTCCTCAGAAGCCGGATATATTAAAATAATTAAAAACCAACCTACCAGTTATAAAACCTTAAAAAAATTAGCAAAAACACTATTCTAAGTGTCAATATCATACAGTAGTTTACATTTTTTATACGCTCAAGCATACGACCCTTGAGGTAAATAATTCACACTTTAATCCAATCTACCATGAGAAATAAATTATCATTATTCACTTTATTCATCCTTATGGGATTCAACTTATTAGCCCAAGATTCAAAATATATCGAAGTCACAGGAAGTGCCGAAATGTTTGTCGAAGCAGATGAATTCGTATTCGTCATCGGTATATCAGAGTACTGGATTGAGGAATTTGAAAAGAAAAAAGAATTCAAAGATTACAAAAATAAAGTCGCTATTGGTGAGATTGAAAGTCAGTTATTAAAAGACCTAAAAACGATAGGTATCAAAAAAGAACAAATTAAATCTACTGAAGTAGGAAATTATTGGAGACACCAAGGAAAAGAGTTCTTGGTAAGTAAAAAATTAGAAATAAGTTTAACCGATTTCAGTGTCATCAACAAGATTGTTTCTACAGTCGACCGTAAAGGCATTAAAAATATGTACATCGGTGAGTTGAAAAATAAAGAACTTCCAAATTTTAGAAAAGACGTTAAGAAACAAGCTTTATTGGCTGCTAAAGAAAAAGCGGAATACCTAGTAGAAACCTTAGGTAATGAACTAGGTTCTATCATATCTATTGAAGAAATAAATAACGATAATGCTTATTTTAGACCTGCTGCAGCAAGAAGCAATGTGATGATGAGTGCTGGCGAAAGTGCCGAAGCAGATACTGAAAAGAAAATTAAACTGAGATACGAGATTCGAACAAGGTTTGAGATTAAGTAATCGTTCAAAATAAAAAGGTCTGTTGCAATATTTTTATCAAGCTACAGACCTTATTTAAAATATTTTTCAGCGAACTATTTTCAAATACTCATCCACCACTTTCAACACATATTGTCCTTTTGATAAATGGCTCAAATCAATCGAATTGCCTTCTGAATAGTCTTCTTGATGGACCACCTGACCATACAAATTATAGATATACACACGAATTTGTCCACATCCCTTGATTTTGATTTCAGAGGTGAAAGGATTGGGATAAACTGTTAGTGTTTGATGCTGCCCACCAATAGAAGTTGGACTTTCAGTTTCATCTGGAGTTTCTTCCTCTTCGTTTTCCTCTTCCTCATTTTCACCCTCTTCTTCTCCAGGCTCTTCAGGAGTTTCCTCTTCTACAACTGCTCCTTTTTGTTGAATATCTACTACAATATCTTTACAACCTTTCAAGACAATTTCAGCTGAACGATGTTGTCCTGATGTATTTTCTTTTACAGTGATATTCAATACCTGATCTACCTTCTCCACAGTAATCCAATCGCTTAAAGATTCTACATCCCATGCGTCTACAGAAGAAATTGTTAATTGATCTTCCCCTCCTACCTCTGTAAATGATAAGGATTGTTCATCGACTGAAAAGTCGCAAGTAACTACTTCTTCTACATCCATTTGTCGCCTCCAAGGACCTGTCCCGGCTAAAGCTACATAGTAATAAGGTCGATCGTTTTCGATTTTTACTTTTGCTTGTAAAGACATTGGGTTTTCAATATCTCTGTTGTTACCCGGAGCTCTAGTCCAATCCGACCATGCTACCGAACCGTCTTCCTGAATCTCTCCCAAGTACGTTCCATTACCTTTTTTATGTGTGCTTACTTCAGAAGAAATGACAATATGATTTCCAAAAGCGGCCAAACCTCTTAACGTAATGTTCTGATTCTCCCACCAATCTTGAGGACGAATTTCTAACGTTTTAGCGACATCTAACCCTGTAAATTCCCATGATGAAGTAGCGTTCCAATCATCACTTTGTGGGTTTGTATTAAGGTATACTCCCTTTTTGTTATTGATATTTCCTGCTGCGACCAAATACGTCTGACCGTTGAAATCCCATGCATATAAATCAGTCGCTCCACTAACATTACTTTCCATGTTGGTCCATGTGTAAGAACCATCCGATTGTCTTTCTCCTCTATACAAATGTGCATTTGATCCATCCGATCGAACATAAACATATTTATTGTTATTCGGATCCACCCAAATATCTCTAAAGTCTTTGTATCCCATAGATGATAAAGATATCTTCCTCCAATTAGCTGTTCCATTAAATACAGCAACAATATCATCGGCAACATAAATTCCTCCTTCTATGTTTTGACCACCGTAGTTCTTGCCTCTCATCGTTACGTAAACTCTTTTTACAAGGCTTGGATCGTAGGTCATTGCCCTGTAATTTCTTGAAGGTAATCCATTGGTAGTTTGTACTTGGTTAGGCACTCCTCCACCAATTAGTTTCCAGTTACCAGGCCACCCGATATTATCTAAGTTTATCTCTTTAGCATATAATCCACCAGCACTATGACTAGGAATACCATACCCTTTTCTAGCATCAATAAGTACTAGAGCAGGCGTGGTAGGTACTGTTAATACTGACATTGCATTGGTAATACCATTCGGTCCTCTATGAGCCGTCCAAGAATAACCATGATCCAAACTTTGCATAATTCCATGGTCTGCACAACCTTGAATCATATAGCTTTTATAAGCATCCACATCATAACAATACGTCGATGAAAAACCTCTTTCATGAGACATGGCTAAGTCATCATGATGATAGATCACCTCACCATATATTTCTTTCCAACTTGTACACGGGAACTCAGGAACATCCACATCTGAAATAAATAAATTCATTCCTCCCATAGCGACTACTTGATGCTTACTCCATGTCGTAGGGGTATAATCTACTGACCTTACAATAAGATCTCTGTTTTCCCAACTTGGTTCAAAATCGAAACATCTGCCGTCTTTAGGGAGGTTTAGAATCATATCCCATTGATAATTTGATAAATCACCAGCATCATCAAAATTAACAGTGGCTTCCCATAGGCCAATTCTATTGTTGTTGTTATTCCATACAGTACCAACTGCAACTTTATGTTCTTTTGCTGTTGATCTAGGATCCACTTTAGGGTCGTACCACTCAGCGTTAGCTGGTAACTCATCCATTATTTTAATCCAATCACCTTCAATTCCCGTATCAGAAAGTTTGGCCATAAATACCGCCCAACGTTTGTTACCATAACTACCTCCACCTTGTGTTTGATAGGTCGCATACATATATTTTCCATCAGGGGATAACCCTAAACCTCTTGATCCTCCATCTGGACGACTATTCAAATTCGAAGAAGATCCAGCAGGATTCAACGCTTCTGATGGTTTTGTAATTCTCTGAAAAGTAGTTCCTCCATCAGACGAGACAAAGATTCCAGAGGCTGCACCTATATATATATTATCGTTGGTTGGATGGATAGCCACACTAAATACGTTTCTATATCCATCTGTTGGATCATATTTTACAGTCGACCACGTCTCTCCTCTATCTTTTGATAAATAAATGATACGTTCTCCATTCAGCTTATCTGATCCTAAACCCTGACTAGGTATACAAATAGCGGTCTGTCCTTTTTGAGGGTCTTTATTTTGCCATCAAGGTGCCAAAACAACTGTTTGAAAATCGCTAGATACCGCTATAGCAGCAATCGCATCCCCTTTAGTAATATCAATCATTTCCCAGGATACATCGTGTGGATCGACAGCATTGGGGTTAATAGCAATACTTGCCCCATATAAACCACCTTGATATAATTTTTCTCCTCCTGCTTCTTGTTCAATACAAAAGGCCATACCATGACTCAAATCATTAGAAACATATTGCCAGCTTTCTCCAAAATCGTCCGATCGGTAAACCCCTTCCATATCGCTGGAAAACCACAATCTGCCCTCCACATTTTTATCAAAGTAAATATCTTGTACCTGTCCGCCAGCTCCAGGGTTTAAACTTTCCCAACGGTCATTCTCCCCCCATTGTTCTTCTTGAGCGAAGACCCAAAAAGGGCATATTAAAAAAAGGAATAATACGCTTTGTATTCGTAGTGTAAATTTCATTGCTAATTCGTTTAGATTCCTTCGAACTAAAGAAGGAAATGCCGTTCTATAGTCCTATTTTGAAAATCAGAAGAATTTGATTTCTAAAATAGAAGAAAAACTCTCCTACCATAGGCAGGAGAGTTTTGTACATTTTTGTCCGTTTTTTATTGCGGTATTCCCGCATAAGAAAATTCATCACTTTCATCATAACCATATCGAATGGCTTTAGCTTTTAGCTGAGTGATATTTTCTAACTGAATTGGAGAAGTATATATATGCCATCGTTGGTCATCATTTATTTGATAAGCAATCGATGCTCCTTCAGTAACACAGGTCAATACCAATTTTTGATCTTGCATCTTCGATTTCGGAGTTTGTGTCTTTGGCTGAACTCCACCAGGCCACATTTTCTCTGCCTGATCATATTCGTTCAACTCATATAAATCTTTGGTATCTTGTTGCCATTGTGTAAGATCCTTTCTCAATCTTTCTAAAACCTCTTTGTATTCTTTATTAGCAGCAAGATTATTCAATTCATAAGGATCATTTTCTGTGTCATATAATTCTTCCTCTACATTTTTAGGGTGATACAACCAATACGACTGATCTCTATTTAATTTCTTTTTCTCGTCCTGTTCCAACAAGTGATGCATCAGAGGCATTTGATTTAAGAAAGTAATTTGCTGACTGTAATTCACCTCCGGTTGGAAATTTCTCACATATCTATATTTCTTATCTCGAATAGTTCTTCTCACATCGTAACGATTATCCATACGATCTCTCGCACCATATACATAATCTCTTGGTTGTTCTATTAATGATGAGGTCATCGAACGACCTTGCATCCAAGTAGGCTTTTCGACACCTGCCCATTCTAGAACTGTTGGTGCAAAATCGATAAAACTCACTAAATCATCATTTCTTGTCCCCGGTTGAAAATGCTCATTTTGATATTTCTCTGGCATATACACCACCAATGGACATTTTGTACCGCTATCGTATATCCATCTTTTCGCTCTTGGTAAACAGTCGCCGTGGTCTGAGGTCACCATAATGATGGTATTCTCTTCCAAGCCATCTTCTTTCAATTGCTTCAAGATAGTACCGATCTGTACGTCCATACGACTTACATTGTCATATAAACGGGCAATATGTGATCTCGAAATATCATTATCAGGATAATATGGAGGAACAGTCACATCTTCTAAAGCCACCTTTTTCGACTCATCGTACGGAGGTCTTTTTTGTACATCGGGAGCCAATTTACTGACATCAATATTAAAGTCTTCAAAGAAACGCTCTTTCGTACTGTCTGGCCAAATATTGATTTCATGAGTAATTTCAAATGTATAATAGATAAAGAATGGACGATCTTTGTCTTCTTCCGATCGATCTCTCCATGATGGATAATCCACTACTTCATCCCAAATTGTAAACGGATCACCAAATTGATAATCCAATTTTCTATAACTCGCCGTCCAATACCCAGAGGCTCTAAGTAACTCTGGAAAAGCCTTTACTTCTGATGGTGGAACTGCATTATAATTGGGGAATCCAGGCATTGGAATCACACTCTTACTCTGACGCATATGTTGTGTTCCAATAGTCGTGGGATACATACCTGTTATTATCGAAGATCGGCTTGGAGCACACACCCCTGCCACTGAAAAGGCATTATCATAAACCACACCTCCGTTGGCTAATTTATTAATGTTAGGCGTATACGCTAAAGAGTCTCCATAGCAGGCCCAACGCTGACTTAAATCTTCTGCTACCAACCAAATGATATTAGGTCGGTCCATTTCTGATGCAACAGTTGCTTTTTCCTTTTTTAATGTATTACAGTTTGTCAATAAAAAAGTGAGAAGCGATAAATAAAAAAATATTCTCATGACGATGTTTAATTTTCTATCGCAAATTCTCACTTCTCTACCTTAAAAGACTTTTAATTGATAAACTAGAATAGAATTAGGTGGACTTAATATGTCTTTTTGGGTATTTATAAATTTTAATTGATATAATTATTTCCAAAATTAATAATCACCTATTTTTTATCCCTCAGATCCGAAGGCGGAAATCCATAATATTTTTTGAACACCTTACTCATATGAGCGATATGACTAAAGTTTAAATCGAAGGCAATTTCTGTTAAGCTTTTATCGGTATAAGAGATTTGACGGTGTACCTCCTCCACTTTCATTTGATTATAAAACTGAAGCACCGGTTGATCGAAGATGGATTTAAAAATACGGTTCAATTTCGAAACACTCATTCCGTATTCTTCGCTTAATTCTGTGAGATTAGGTTGTTCAGAAAAATCAGAAAGATAGGTATCTTTCAATTGCATCATGGCCTTTAAATCCTCAGGATGGATATTGGTTTTTATTTTAGAAGACTCTTTCTCCATCTTCTCTATGATCGCTCCCATAATATCGGCCGATCTACTGAAGAAAGTAATGTGTCTTCTTTTATCCTTCTCTACGTTGGCAATAATGGTTTTCACATGGTTCTCTATCTCTACATCAAGAGAAAAATATTGTAACCATGGCGATTTATTATCAAAAAGTGTTTTTAGTTTATAATCTGGATTTGGTGTATTAAAGCTGTTGAATAGTTCTAATGAAAAACGCAAGGTGATCCATTGACAATGTGCATCAACAGGAAACTCTAGTTCAAACTTCTGACTAGAATTATAGATAAATACACCAAGATTGGTAAATTTCTTTGTTTGTTCTTTGCTATAAAATGATCCGGTAAAACCGATACGGACAATAATAAAATGCTTCTCATCGTCTGGACTGTATTTTACTAAAATAGGTTTCTTACTGTAGAGATTAAAGATATCAATAAACATATCTTCTAAGAAACAAATTGAATTGGCCTTTACTTCTAACCAACTATTATTGATCAATAGTTCTTCCCCATCCCAAGAACCTCCAAGTTCTTTTGCAATTTGTTCGTAGCCACTTTGGTGGTTAGTATCAGTTGTTGAGAGAATGTATTTTTCTTCCATATATCTTAATATCAAATCCTATAACTAATATAATATTCTATCCTTCGAAATCATATAGTAAGGGCTATTATCAATGTTTTTTTGGTTTGACGATAATTGACAACTGCTTAGAGAAATCGTACAACTCTTTCATTTTCAAAAGCCTGACATTTGTAATGTAATCAATCGGGAAACACGTTAAAACACTCCTCCTGATAGAATTACAAATCAAAATTTATCATTAATTAAAACATAAAAGAAAATGAAAAATTTAAAAAATTACTTCTTCGCTTTTCTTGGATTATTATTCTCTGCAAATGTAATCGCACAAAATAATTCATCTTCTGATTTAAAATTAATAAAGGAGTATAAAGGTGGTAAACTTTATGAAGCCAATGGATTTCTAGTTCCCGTTATTGAAGGTTCCAACGAAGAAATGGGAGAACAATATGGTGCTTTGATGAAAGACGAAATGCAAAAGACCTACGACCTACTAGTTCAAAAATTAATTGATGCTGGAGAGTTAGATGAGGAAACAATTCAGTTTTGGGTAACCCGAGCCTATGGAACAGGTTCTGTAAGAACCAAACAATTCTATGATGGTGTTGCTGAAGGTACAGGTTGGCCACTAAACAAAGTAGTTTTCTTAGACCAAGTAATGGAATTTGGTTACTACTATGGTAAACTTCATTCATTTGCAGGTTGTACATCGATTGCTGCTTGGGGTGAGAATTCAAAAGATGGCGAAATGTATATCGGTCGTAACATGGACTGGAGTGAAGAGTTCTTACAATTCCCATCAATTTTGACGGTAAGAAAACCAAACGACGGTTCATACAAAATGGCGACAATGGGATGGCCTGGAATGTATGCAGCATTTACTGCAATGAACGAAAAAGGTGTATATCTTGACTTACACGATGGTGCTAGTATGGGTGGTTCTTTAGTGTTCCTAGAAAGACCATCGATTATTAATGTGTTGACTGATTTTATGAGTGAATCTCCATCTTTAGATGCTTTGAAAGCAAGATTTAACGGTATCAATAACAGTACTTCGACAATCTATACGATTGCAGATAAAAATAGTGCTGCTTCTATGGAATGTTCGTCGTTAAATGGTAACAGAGTGCGTTTACCAAAAGGTGAATCAATTACTGTGGTAAACACTTTCTTGGTAGACGATTGGGGTCTTGGTAAAAGAGAAACAGTGAGTAATTCTTTAAGAAGATACTCAAACATGGAAGCACAATTAGCAGAAAATAAAGGTAAAATTGATGCTGAATTGACTAAAGATTTAATGGATATCAGAATCTTTAATGAAGACGGTACTTTCAAAGAAAACGGAGGTTGTACTAAACCTGCAAAACAAGATGCTGACTTAACAGTTTACCAAACTGTATTTGATATCAACAATCAGAAAGTATTCTTAAAAGTGCCAGTGCCAGAGTTCTTTGCTGACTGGACAGAAATCGACTTAAACGAATTATGGAAATAATATATTTTAGTATTTAAGATTGATAATTGATTAAGCGGGCTTCATTTTGAGGCTCGCTTTTTTGTCTTTAATAATAAGTTGACGATATCACACAACTAGATGACGATATCTTGTAAATCATACAAGAAACAATCAACGATATTTGTAATGTAATCAAAAGGAAGATAGTTTTTCGACCAATGGTTACGGTGACATAATATTCCAAAAGAGTACTTGATGTTCACAAAATTGAAATTCAATCCATTCCTTTCCTTTCCGGATTGAATTTCTAAAGTATTAAGATTGACTAAACGAGGCCTTGAGAAAGCCTCGTTTTTTTTATGCCTTTCAAGTTTTATTCTATCTTTTATTCATCAAAAAGTAATCTGACGATTTTTGACAACTGCTTAAAGAATTCATACAAATCTTTGGCTTCAGAAAGCGAGATATTTGTAATGTAATCAATCGGGAATACTACTTAAAACACTTCACCTGAGAACGTTACATTAATTATTTTATCATTGTTAAAGAAAAGAAAATGAAACTAGTAAAAGAATTCAAAGCGGGTAAACTTTATGAAGCAAACAACTTCTTGATTCCAGTATTGGAAGGATCTAATATCGAAATGGGTGAACAATATGGTGCTTTAATGTTAGAATCTATGCAACAAACATTTGACCTAGTTGTTCGTCCAGAAATTGAAAATGGATACCTAGACCAAGCGGCTAAAGACCTTTGGGTAAATAGAGCATATGGTACTGGAACAATTAGAACAAAAGACTTTTACGATGGTGTAGCTTTAGGTACTGGTTGGAGCTTAGAAGACGTAGTGCTACTAGATCAGATTATGGAATATGGTATTTACAAAGAGAAACTTCATTCTTTTGCTGGTTGTACTTCAATTGTTTCTTACGGTGAGCAATCGAAAGATGGAGGAATGTACATTGGTCGTAACCTCGATTGGAGCCCTGCTTTTAATAAATTCCCAACTGTATTTACTGTTAGAAAACCCAACGATGGTTCTTACAAAATAGCCACTGCAGGATGGCCTGGCATGTACTGTGCTTTTACTGCCATGAACGAGCATGGGGTTTATCTTGATGTTCATGATGGTACTAGTATGGGTGGTTCTTTAGTCTTCCTTGAAAGACCTTCATTATTGAATACTTTAACTGATATTTTAAGTGAAACAAAAGATCTTAAATCAATGAAAAGTAGATTCAATGGTATGTTGAATAGCCTTTCTATCATTTTCACATTAGCTGATAAAAACGATGCAGCATCTGTTGAAGGTTCATCTTTAGGAGGTAATAGAATTCGCAGTGCAAAAGACGATACTTTGGTTGTTGCTAACACATTCTTTAACGAGGATTGGGGTCTTGGTTTGAGAGAAACTGTAAGTAACTCTATGAGACGTTTCTCAAACATGACAGATCGTTTGGCTGAAAATCGTGGTCATGTAGATGCTCAAATGACTCGTGATTTAATGGATATCAGATTGTTTAACGAAGATGGTACTTTCAAAGAAAATGGCGGTTGTACAAAACCTTCATTACAAGATGCCGACCTTACTAACTATCAAACAGTATTTGATATCAACGATCAAAAGGTATGGATCAAAATTCCAGTTCCAGAATATTTTGCAGATTGGACTGAGATCGATTTGAAAAAACTTTGGAACTAAGTTTCTAAATAGAAGAAGTGGTCTCGTATCAAAAGCTCCGGAATTCCGTGGTGATCAATACGAGACCACTCCTTCCCTTTTGCTTCTTACCTCTTACTTTATCATCCTTCTCCTATGAAAAAGCTGCTTTCCTTCTGTTTAATTTTATTTTCCTCCCTACATCTTTCCTTCGCTTCTGATGATCCAAAACAGAACTTGTTGAATGAAAGTTGGAAAAGCTTTCAAGATAGTTTGAAGTTCACATTAGATAGTCGTTTAGATTTCCAGAATACTCGATATCAAGAACAATTTGATCCTTATTACAACGATCAGCGATTTCAGTTTTCTAATTTCAGAATCGGTTTAGAAGGAAAATTCAACCAGTATTTTGGGTTTCAATTTCTCTATTCACCCAACGATGCAAGAGTGGGAATGAACAACTTGAATGATGATATTTTATATGCTAATGTACACTATACCACCCATAATGGAAGATGGCACTTTAAAGCAGGTAGAAGTTTCTTAAATGTGGGTACGGTGGAACAAACCTATAACCCAAACGATGTATATACGTATTCGATTGTTGGTAATCAATTAGGGGTTTTTAAAACAGGTGTCACCTCAGAATACCGATCAAAAACTGGACAAAGAGTAGGTATGCAAATCGTGAATGCCAATGTGGATTCCTTAGGGCAGCAAATCAATTTACAATATAACTTTTATTGGTACGGTCGTTTGATGGATGACAAAATCAAAACCTTTGCGAGTTATACGACGATCAACGATTTATCAAAAAGTTTTTCTTCGACGCCTTATGCTATCAACTTGGGTATACAGTGGAGTTGGAATAATTGGCAATTGGATACGGATTACGCTTATGTGAAAAATATGCCCAATTTTACTGATAATGCCATCTATCAATCTGTCCCTATCCGTCTGATGTATTATGGCAAAAAGTTTAGGCCATATATCAAATATATTTATGATAACATTCAGTTTAATAGCGATAGGATGATCGATAAAATCAATGGTGATCATGCAGATCTGCAAACTGCAAATATTCATACGTTAGAAGTGGCATTACAATATTATCCATTTCCTGATAAAAACTTCCGGTTTCATTTAGTTGGAGCTTATGCTTCTGATACACATCAATATAAAACGGATGATCAAAACGAATTCTTTAATTCAAGAATAAGAATTAGTGCAGGTGTTCGTATTGGGTTAGATATGATAAGAGGATGGTAAAATGCCACTCCTATCAAAAGAAAAGAGTGGCATTATGAGTGGTTGTTAGTTTATAGTCTGATGTTTTCGAATATCGTCCAATAACTGTTGTAATTCTTCTGCAACTTCTGGAGTATCGACGACACGATTATCGAATTCCTGTGGATCGATAGATAAATTATACAATTGCTTGTTCGGATGCTTTGGTTCCGATTCAACAAAACGTGGTTTAGAAAATCCACCTGATCCTAAATTTTCTATCAATTTCCACTCTCCAGATTGAATAGCAAATAGGCCCACTTGGGAATGATAAACGGCTGTTTTCCTTGGTTCAAAATCAGCTTCTTGATGAATGACTTTAGCAAAACTATGACTGTCTTCTGCTTGCCCTGCTGGCACATCACCTCCGATAATATCTGATAATGTGGAAAGTATATCAGTAAGTACAATCAAATCGTTTGACTTTTGCTTTGCTTTGATACCTTTAGGCCAGTGCATCACCAACGGAATATGATGTCCTCCTTCGTATAGATCACCTTTCTGTCCTCTAAAATGTGCATTTGCATGATGTCCATTCCCTCCATACTTCTGAATATTCTTTAGTGGAGCTCCATTGTCTGAAGTAAATATCACAATCGTATTCTCATCAACACCATTTTCTTTGAGCGATTTCATGACTTGTGCCACTACGTCGTCGACCATGTACAAGAAGTCGCCGTATTTACCTGCATTGGATTTGCCTTTGAATTTTTCATCAGGTAGCCAAGGTGAATGTGGAGCCGTAATAGGCATGTACACAAAAAACGGTTTGTCTTTGTTTTCTTTTATAAATGATGAAGTTTTTTGAACGATATCAGGCAACACATCATTATGATCAAAATTTTCTGCTGCCGGTCCGCCTCTCCAAATTCCTTTATTATACAATTCACTTGGACCCGAATCGTTGATAGAATGTGTTAAAGGGGCTGTTAATCCTCCGTTTTCTACCATTACATAGGGAGGCATATCTAAAGATGCACTTGTGCCATAAAAGTAATCGAAACCAATTTTATGATGCCAAGTAGTGTCTGTAAATGATGCCGATAAATCAACATCCTTTTCTTTGGCCAATACATTGAAGAAGATCTTCTTTTGTGTTCTTTGCTTGTAGTTTGATGTTTCTTTTAGTTGCCAAGGTAATCCAAGGTGCCACTTACCAATTGATGCTGTCGCATACCCTTTCTCCTTAAACATTTTACCTAAGGTGTATTCATTTTGGATTAATGGAAGATCATACCCAAATAGCACCCCGCTTTTTAATTTAGAACGCCATGAATATCGTCCGGTTAATAAGGAATACCTTGATGGCGTACATACTGATGAAGCAGCATGTGCATTCGAAAAGGATAAGCCAGAATTGATCAGTTTATCTAATGCTGGAGTTTCAATTTTAGAGTCACTTTGATGTGCTGATATATCTCCATACCCAAAATCATCGGCTAAGATGAGTAACACATTGGGCAATTTATTTTTTGTTTTGTCTTTCTCCGTTTTAGCATAAAGCAAGCCCACAATAAAAAGGGAAAGAAGGATTATATTTCTTTTTTTCATTTCATGTCTAGCTTAATTCTCTACTTCTGATAATTGTCCAGAATTCGTATGGAAGATCAATTTTCCGGCATTCACTAACTCCGAATGCGACAATTGATAGATTTCATCTCGGGTTTTATCACCTACTGTGATTTGATTAAAAAATCTTTCGTTTTTACCCGTCTTTACAATTTCTATCGTTTTTCCCTCATAAATATAATCATCTAAATGCAATATTGCTTTATCAAATTTTGGAGTGGTTAACTGATAGGTTGGAATGCCTGGTGCATCTGGAAAGAAACCTAGTTGTGAAAATACTAACCATGCCGAGAGCGTACCTGCATCATCATTACCCGGAATACCGTCAGGGGCATTTGTAAAGTGTAAATCTCCTTGATTCCTCACCAATTCTTGAGTTTTCGATTCTTTCCCTTTTACATAATTAAATAGATAAGGGAAAGTAATATCTGGCTCGTTGGTCAAATCATATTCTCCATTCTCGAAAAGTTCCGACAACTTATTATGAAAAACCTCTTCGCCCATTAATGCTTTTAACTCGTTCATAGCATGCGGCACAAAGAAATTGTATTGCCATGCATTTCCTTCTACGAAGCCTTTACCTCCACTTCTTTCCCAACGGATATCAAAAAATCTGTCGGTAGGGTCGAAGCTTTCCAACCATTCTCCGTTTTTCATCTTAGGTCTAAAGAAAGTCGTTTTAGGATCGTATAAATTCTTGAAAGACTGACTTCTCTGATAGAACGTTTCCGCTACTTGATTTTTACCTATCGCTTTAGCCAATTGGGCTATATTGAAATCAGCTAAATTGTATTCTAGTGTGGTGGATACAGGCCCCCAAACAATACCGTTGGTCCAACTAAATTTCTTGGGATCTCCACCTCGATCATCAATAGGAATAAATCCATGATTAATGTACTGTTTGATACCCGGTCGAATTAAATTATCGTTGGTATCTAAAGCCGATTTCAACATTCCTTCTAATGCTAAATCTGTATCAAAATCGGTAATCCCTTTTAAAAATGAGTCGGTAATTACTGGAACCGCTGGATCGCCTACCATACAAAAAGTATCGTAACCAAAGAGTTCCCATTTCGGTAAACGTCCACATTCCTTGTACATTTCGACCATAGTCACCACCATATCTCGTTGTTCTTTCGGATACATAAGAGCCAAGAAAGGATGTAGTGTTCTATAAGTATCCCATAAGGAAAAAGTACTGTATCTAGTGTAATCGTTGGCTACTAAAACTTGCTCCGTTTCTCTCGAATAATACTCGCCGTTTACATCACTTACAACGTGTGGAAGAAGTAATGAATGATACAGGGCGGTATAAAAAATAGTTTCGTTATCGACATTAGAAGTTTCAATTTCTACCTTAGACAATTGTTCATTCCACTCGTTAACTGCTAACTGATGTACTTTTTCGAAAGAGTAATCTCCCTGTTCTTTTCTCAGATTTTCTAATGCATTTTTAACAGAAACCAAAGAGATCCCCACCTTTACTTCTATTTGCTCAGTGTCTTTATCAAATTCCCAAACAACGCCTGCTTTTTTTCCTTCTGCTTCTTTGTCCTCTGTTGGCTTTTGGTCTTGATAAACCGTTACTTTATTTGAAGGTTGGTTTACTTCAATCGCAAAATAAATTTCGGTGGATTTAGGGAAACCACAGAAACCACCATCGTATTGTGCTCCTGTGATTAAATTGGGATTGACTACTTTGAGTTTACCACCTTTTCTATGTGATGCATTGGCACCCATGTCTAAAAATAGATTGATCTTCTTTCCTTTTCCTTCATTCTTAAATCGATACAGAGTAGATCTTTGTGTGGCCGTCATTTCTGCATAAATTTGATGTTTATCTAATGACACTCCGTAGTACCCTGCATGTGCTTTCTCTTTTGAATACCCAGAAGCAAAATTGTCAATTTCCCAATCGAAATTTCCTCTTGATAATTTTAAAGGAACAGATCCTGCAATAGGGCAACCTAAACCTGATAGATTGACGTTACCAAAGCCATAAATTTGTTCGTCTCCATATTCATAATAGGCAGGTCCGTTGGCTTTTTCTCTAAAGTTCTTTGTATGTGGAAGTGCAGAAGCCATACCCCATGGTAAAATAGCTCCAGGGTTTGTGTTTCCTTGGTTCGTTGTACCAATAAAAGGATTTACTTTTTGGGAATAATCCTCTTGGTTTAGCATCAAATTTTCGCTTGGTTTTGGCTGACACTCCCAAAATAAGGTGGCCAAAAGTAAAACGATTATACCTTGTTTCATATCAATTAGTTGCTTTAAAGTTCTCTACCGTTTGTTCAATAAATTCGAGTAATAACTCTTTATCATTTAGGTTGACCTCATACATCAACCAATCGACCGTCCATGAGGAGGTTTCTTGGGGGGAGAGATGTTGATATGCCGAATGTTGCTCGACCTCAACCATAGGTAAAATAGGAGAAACATAGATTTCTATTTCCCCTTGTGAAGGTGTGATACTTGCCAAAGGTTCGTTTTTAATCACTTTGATAAATAGTACATTATCAACCAAGTAAGCTACCCAACCTTTACTATCTATAAATAATTTATTTTTGCCTTTATAAGGTAATTCTAAATCTTCATCACCAATATTAAAATGTATGATCTCATTTTTAGGATCATAGATCTTGTCGAATTTTTGATGATCTATATAAAGGTATTTTTCATTTGCTAATGGGATATTATCATCAAAACGTTGATCTACTTTTACCATTATTTCCCCGCCTTTTGGCACTCTAGAAACTTCCCAGTGTCCAAAATCTACCACCGCTTTAGATATATTCTTGGCAGCATAAGTCACGGATAAATGATGCTTATTCAATAGGCGATATTCTTTCTTTAATTGCAACCCCATCGAAGCACATTCCTGACTTTCTAATGTTGTTTTACTTGGAGAAGAAGAAATCACTTTATAGGGTGCCAAATCAATTTCTTTTGGAGGAGGCCAACCCCATAAAGTTTGAGGTGCCGGCCACCATACAGAACCTCCTAGTTCTTTATGACCATCGAATAAAAGAAGTGTCCCGTTAAAGGTAACTTGGGCAATTCGTCCTCCTCTTTCTATATCAAAAGTGACTTCTGTACTTTCTGATTGAAGTTTTTGTGCTTCTACTTTCAACATTGGAAAAACAATCAGTAAGAGTAATACAATATTATTTATTTGCTTTTTTTTCATGCTTATCTGGATGTACACCCCATTCCAATCGTTTCTCCTGATCGAAATTTGGATTGTCTGTAGGTAAGTCTGCTTTTACTTTATCAAGATGTGTTTCTAAAGATTTCAACATCTTCTTTTTCATCTTTTTATGGGTATCAGAAAGGTTGTTTTGTTCTCCAATATCATCCGACAAGTTGTACAGTTCCACCTCTTCTGTTACATAATTTTTGATGAGCTTATAATCGCCCATACGTACAGAAGAAGCTGGATCTCCATGATGAAAAACGGGGTAATGCCAATACAATGGTCTTTGATGATTTACATCTTTTCCTGAGAATGTGGCCACTAAACTTTGACCATCTAATGGTCGATTGCCTTTCTTCACACCTGCTAATTCCAAGAAAGTAGGAAAAAGATCTATACCACTTACAGAAGTATTTGATACTGTATTTGGTGATATTTTACCGGGCCATCTTGCCATCATTGGTACTCTTACTCCACCTTCATATAAATTGCCTTTTTCACCTCTTAGAGGAGCATTTGATGTCACCGGCATATTACCGCAGAACTCTAGATATTTTAAATCATAGGGTTGATATAAACCTCCATTATCCGAGTACAATACCACAAAAGTATTCTCCGATAAACCGAGTTCATCCAATTTATCTAACACTACTTTTACGTTATTATCCAACGACTTGATCATGCCACCATACAATGGATTATTGACCGGCATTGTCTTTGGCTTTTCTTCGAAATGTTGTACTAAACTATCTGGTGCTTGCAGAGGAATATGCACTGCAAAATGTGAGATGACCAATAAGAATTGTTCGTCTTTATTTCTCTCCAAAAAGTCGCAAGAATAATCGGTAAGGGCATCTGTTAAATAGACTTCATCATCAATTTCTTGTTTGGGGTAAAATTTGTCTGACAGTTTATAATGTCTTCCACCACCTTGGTACATGACTACGTCGTCAAAGCCTTGTTTGTCTACAAAGTGTTCCTCATCATCACCTAAATGCCATTTGCCAAAATAACCTGTTTTATAGCCAGCATCTTTAAGCGCTTCGCCAAATGTTTCTATTTCTAATGGTAAATATTGTGTTCTATTTATCACCGCTAACTTCTTCTCATAGGGACGCCAATGTCCAGGCATCCAATCGGTAATACCTAATTTTGCTGGATACATTCCTGAAAATACTCCGGCTCGTGCTGGCGAACAGACAGGAGCAGGTGCATATGCATTGGTGTATCGAATACCCTGTTTTGCAAAGGCATCAATCGCTGGGCTCTCATGATAGGTATTTCCGTAGCAACCTAAGTCTGCCCAACCCATATCGTCGATATAAATAAAAACAATATTGGGTTTTTTGTTTTGAGCATAAACCAGATGTCCCAGCAATAGCCCAAATAGAATGAAGATCTTTTTCATAACATTCGATTTATTATCAGTTTTTAGCCAATTATTGTTTTACTATTCTTTTGGCAAAATGCTCGTTACCCGAGTGAACTTGGAAAATGTAGAGTCCCTTAGGTAGTGAATAAGATATGTCCTGAATGGCTTTTTGAACATCAGAGAGCTTACCAGTTATAGAAATTATTTCTTCACCTATCACAGAAATAACGGATAAGTACAATTCCTCTTGAGGTAGCTTAAACTGAAGTGTTGATCCTGACTTCCAAATTGTTGGGTAAATATCCACCTTAGATGTGGTTGGATAAATTGAGGTAATATTTCCTCCCGTACCATTAATTGTATATGTTTTTGGAGTCGATCCAACATTAGAAGAGATGCTCAATTCCGCAGAAACTTCCGATTGAGTTGGCTTAAATTCTATTGAAAAATCAGTACTTTGAGATGGCTCGAGTACATTATTAAGGCCATCAACATTTAGAATAAATTGATCTTTATCTTCTCCTGAAATCTTTACTTCGTTTATTTCTAAATCAACAAATCCGTCGTTTAGAATTTCAAAATGTTTTACATTATCTGAAGCATCATATTCACCAAAATCAAACTCCTTTTCCACTTTTTCATTTTCTACAGATAGTGCAAAAGAAGGGTTCTTATTGATAACAGCCGCTTTGAAATTAATGACCATAGTGCTATTATTTTCAGCATTTGTCACCACAGTTAACTTGGCATCATAATTACCATAACTCAAAGGACGGAAACGCACCATGATCAACTTATATTTATTAGGGTCAATATCAGTTGGTAAGGCTTGAAGATTATATAACGAACCTTCAATTTTACTTTGGTTTTGATCCACAAGAATAGTCGTATTTCCTAAGCTTTTCATTTCAATGCTCACTATTTCCTCACCTCCATTGTATTCTAAATCACCTAGATCTATAGTGGCATTATTTTCTAGTACTGTACCGTTATATTTATACTCCACTTTATAAGTGTATTCAATATCAGTTTTCGACGCTTCGAAAGTCAACTCCACATCATCATCGTAGTTTTCGAAGATCACATTTAAAGTAGAAGAAATATCTCCAACAGCATTCGGAGTATAGATAAGCTCTACATATTCAGTAGTGCCTACTTTGATCTTTGCAGGCAGTTTTTCCAACATAAAATCAGCATGTCCCGATAGCTGGGTAGCATTTACATCGATGATTAAATCTTGATTACCTGTATTTTTTATCCCTATTGATCGCTTAATTGCAGCACTTTCATTGGTAAAGTCTCCAAAGTCATGAGTGGTGCTATTTAAAATATCCTTAGCATTTAATGATAAGGTATAAGAAGGAGAAAGCTCCTCTACATTGGCTTGAAAAAGAATGGTGAATTTATCGTTTGCTACAGAGTTGCTAACGATCTCCAAAGAGAAGTTTTTTGCGCCTTCTAACTTCCCTTCAAAATCAAGCGTAAAGCTTTCTGATGCTCCCGATGAAATACTACCTGTCAATTGATCTAACTGAAGAGTGACCTCATTATCTGTATCTCCAATTATTGTTACCAATGCATTATCCAATACTAAATCTTCCTGACCATTATTAGAAATCTCGATCACTTTTGATGTTGATGTAGTTAAAGGTACAATACCCAAATTCACTTTTTGATCATTATCCATTGATTGATTATCAATAGATACGCCAATTCTAGCTGATTGATTATCTGGAGCTGTTTCTGCAATTAGAATACTGAAAGCAGGCATACTTACCGTGTTCTCCAATTGTCCATCTTCCACATCGGCATCGTTAAAACTTCCAAGCCAAGTGCTAGCTATTTGATAATCCTGTCCAACCAATTCAGGAACGACAGTTAAATCTTGAGCTTCTCCAGAAAAATTGATAATTAAATATTTGTCGTTATTCGAAGGATTATTAGAAAACTTCCAACCCTGAACATTGGCAATTCCGGTGGTTAAGTCCGTGGTTCCATCAAATTGTAGTTTTTGTGCTTTAGTACAAAATCTTGATGCCCAAGAATACATGGCATAAGCTCTACCAAAACCTGTTAACCTGTTATTACTTCCTCCATCAGCAAATTGATGAAAGGCCAATAAACCTAGATTACCGTTCTTCATCCAGTTATTGGACTGGAAAATAGTCGCCAAACCTAAGCCCCAAGTTTTTTCACCTTGTGCAGAATTGTTACTCGATAAATCAAATTCTGTGAACCAGTATTCCATGTCGTCTGGCATTTTAGAACGAAGGCTATCGAATTCCCAAGATTCTTTCAGCGATTTTAAAGCAAGTCCTAATTCATGAGCATCTTCAGTAACACTTCCTTCGTGCACCCCTCCATAAATGTGAAATGAAACTGCTTCCACTAAATCGCGGTCTATTTGAGTGATTACTTTCTCATTCCAACTGTTTCTACGAGATGGCGAATCCGAATTATTATCCGATCCTGTCGCAGCCAAACGAGCATTGGGATACAATGCTTTTAATTTAGCTGCCCAATTATTTACAGCAGATGCGTAACTGACGCCATCACCAGGAAAAGCTCCTCTCATTTTTGAATCGCTCGAAGACCCTGCCGAATAAGGTTCTACAGCTGCACCTCCATTGGAACCTGTTCCTGATGGTCCAATTCCAAAAAAGTACTCATTACCAAATTCAATATATTTTACAGGAATTCCATTTTGCTCGGCTTGTTCTAACATAGCTAAGGCATTTGCAAAACGGTCGTCCATCATTGCCCACCAATCGTCGCTTTCGGGAGATTGATTTACAGAACGTCCCCATAGTTTTTCATAATAATCAGCTCCCGGCGTCACCATGTTTAAAACAAACATTACATTGGTACCACCATTCATCTCATCATACAATAGTTTGAGATCATACATTGGGTTTGATCCTCTTGTAAAAGTCGTTACCCAATTAATTACATGTTTCCTCTGAACGAAAGGTCTTAAATCATCATTGGTAATATCAATCTCATTTCCTTCAGGCATACCAAATAAACGTCCTTTTCGGTGATCCCAATAAGTACTTACTGTACCACCCGGATACCTTATTAAAGGAGAGTTTGTTTTTACCCATGTGTTTCTTCTCGCATCGTTAGACCAAGGATTAAATATATTAGTAGTATTGTTATTATAACCTGCCATATCAGGTAATATTTTCACTCCTTCATCTTCCCCTGAAATCGATATCTGTGCGTTTGCCGTTAAGTTGACAAGACCAAAAAGTATAATGTAAAAAATTGTATATTTCATAGTTCATCCATTTCTATTATTAGAGGTAAAAAGACCTGTACATCTTCTTACAATACAAAGAAAAACAATAGAAAATGCTCTTATATTCTATTTTATAAATCAGAACAAGAAGAGATTTTTTGTGGAATAAATTTTCATCGGATTTGGAAATCCACAGAAAAAAAAATATGGATTTAAAAGTCTTCGGATTTTCAAAAAAAACTGATCAAGTTCTAAATAAATTGCCTTTTTACACACTATAATCCATATTACAACCGTACAACATAATTAATCAACATGACAGATCTAACTCAACAATCTCCAAAAACCGTAAAAAACAACGTATTATAAAAAGCAATGAATTTTGATTAAAAAAAATAGATAACTACCTTTATAAGCGTAAACAAAACGTTTAACTTTCTATAATAAGCTATTTGCTTTCGCTACTACTAGTAATTTTGTCCAACAATTTTAATTTAAACTCTTAATAAATACTCTAATGTATGAAATGAACAGTACTATCACTCTATAAACTAGACATGGCTTAATTTATTTAAGCATGGGAATTTCAATCTACGATTTCACTAAAAAAAAATTAATTATGGCACTAATTCTATTCTTATGGTCTTTTGTGCAAAGCACGCTTACAGCCGTAGCTATAAGCTTTGTAAACAAAAGCAGACTTAACTATATTTTATCTGGCATCTTCTTAACTTTGGGTGGAAATACACTATTGCAATACTTAAATCGTTTCACTGATTTAAAGCACAATATGCCAGAGTTTATGTTTGTATCTGACATGTTGGATTTTATGCTTCCAAGCTTAATCTTATGGTATGTTTGGGAATTATTTGGTAAGACCTTAAACAAAAAGGATTACTATATTTTTGCTCCAGCAGTCATCTCACTAATCTGTTCTATTACTTATATTACTTCTTTCCAACCATTTACTTTTAGTCATTTTATTGGTTCGATTTTCCATATCGGATTACTTGCAGGTATTGTCATGTGGAAATCGTTTGTTTTTTACAAAGTGTATAAACAATTAAAACTAGCTAAAGCGTCTGCTAAAAATAAGCAGAAAGAGGACTTACTTTGGCCGAACATTTTATTAATGTTTATCGGTTTAAGTCTTTGGGTAGCTTTCTTGTTATTATCTTACCATTCTATTGTTCTTCCATCAGATAATCCTACTCAAGAAATCATACGTCAGGTGATCGAATTCAACTACATCATCTTTAACAGTAGTATTATCTTGGTGACAATGTTCTTTGTAATGAAATATCCTAAAGCATTCTCTGGAAATACTATTGAGATTAAATTAGAAGACAAACAAGAAGATAATTCAATTTATAAATATTATGTTGAGCGTTTAAATCACCTTATTGATGTTGAAAAAGTACATTTAGAAACTGAGTTAAACGAAAAAGGATTGGCTGAACAACTAGAAATTCAATCGTACCTTCTTTCAAAACTATTGAATGACCATCTAGGAAAATCATTTAGTGAGTTCATCAACGAGAAACGTGTTCAACATGCCATGCACCTAATAGCTGAAGATGCCGATAAGAAAATGACCAATTTCGCTATTGCAGTGGACTCTGGTTTTAGATCTGAATCTGTTTTCTATGTGAACTTTAAGAAACATTCTGGTATGACTCCAAGACAATATCGTTCACAATTAAAAGAAAAAGCAGCTTAGAATATTTAACTTTCTGATGTTGAACTAGACCTTATCACTTATGTGGTAGGGTCTTTTTTTAATAAAACAAAACAACCTCATAGTAACACTATGAGGCTGAACCATACTTTGAAATGAATTATTATTTTTTTTACTGTCTAAGTATGCTTTACCATGAGCTTATCTTTAAAAAAGAGAGATCATGAAATAGATATACCTGCTCTGTCCACTAATACAGGCACATCAAGTTCTAAATTCGTTAAAGGTGCTATCTTAAATTCATCGCATTGGATCGTTTGTTCCCAATGTGATGGAACTACCATTAAAGCTGCACCTAAGGCAGACGTATTGTCTAACGACAGTGTACTTACCTCAATTTCTTTAAACACTGTAGCGATGGTCTTGGTGAAGATTTCGTTTTTCACAAACCCTCCGCTGATATATATTTTTTTGTAAGTCTGACCTTCTTCCATTATTTCTTTCACTTGATCAATTTCTTTTAAGGTTAATTCTAACATTAATTGATGATACAAGTACTCGATGGACTCACCTTCGGGCCAATTACATTTTGCTTCTTCTTCTGTGTAGGCATTCAGGTTTTGAATAATGTAGTTTCCATGATTAATTTCTTCCCATGCCTTTTGATAATGCTCTTGATTAAATCTTATAAATCGATAGAAACTTTCTTCAAGATCAAATGATGTGCGTAAACAGTCACAATAAACATCGTGTACTCTTCCCAACATGTACCTTGACGATAGAATCTTATTTCTATCTGTATTTATGTTCAATAGACAATCATTTTGTAATTGAGATAATGATAAGTCTCCATTGAAATTTGGGTTCATATTGATTGCCCATGTTCCTGTTGAAATCAACAAGAAAGGAGCACCATCACTTATCTTCTGGTAAGGTTGAATAGAGGCTGTACTATCGTGAATACCAATACCAACATTTACCTCTTGATGTGTAATTTCTTTCTTTATGCTACCTATAAATCGATTATTTACGATCTTAGGAAACGACAACTCTTCGTCGCTCACCCACTGATGATAATCGTCTTTTTTAAAGTCCCACAAAGCAGTATGACATCCTATTGAAGTAATGTCTGTTGCTTGTAAACCGGTAAATTTATAGAACAAATACTGAGGAAAATGTAGCGATTGAGCCACTTCTTCCCAGTGGTTTTGTCGATGATGCTTCATCCAATAAAGTTGTAAACCTGAATTCAGGAATTGTAAAATTGGTGAAGCCGTTTGTTCTGAGAAAAGATCAGTCCCTCCATATTTTTGATACAAGGTCTGATAAAAATTTTCTGATGTTTGCTTTAAGTAATTGTAGAAGCTGCCTATTCTGTTTCCCTGTTGATCAAGATGCACCATAGAGGCACCGTAACAAGAAAAGTTTAAGGCAACAATTCTATATTTTGATGATTGTAGTTTTTCTGAAAAAGAGGAAACCATCCATATCACCAATAAATCGATGTCTTCGCATGGACTTCCGTCCTCGTCTGTTTTCTCTTTTAGTTTGATCTCTTTGTGATCAATTACTTGAAACTGCTGATTGTAAATCAGCAGTTTCTTATTTGTTTTACCGATATCAAAAACGGCAATTGCTTCTTGTAACATAATGTACTCCTTTACACTAGTACTTCCCCTCTGTGAAGAAGGTGTGACTTTTCGTAGTCCTGAACAACATCAATAATTTCGCTGTCTAAAGCCGTTTGCTGTTGTAAACAATAGTAATCCCAAACAGCACCCCAAGGCAACGATTTCGCTTGCTCTAGTAAGAACATTCTTTCGAAATTCTCTCCTTTTTCTTCATGTGCTTTAATTAAATCTGTTGGCTCAAGTAAAGCCAATAAGAATGCTTTTCGTGCAGCTCTACAGCCTGTAACGTATGCACCTACACGATTAATAGAAGCATCAAAGAAATCTAAACCAACGTTTGTTTTATCTAATGCTCCTGCTCTTACTACTTCCTGAGCAATTAGCGTAGATTCATCATTAAGAGTAACAACGTGATCAGAGTCCCAACGTACACCTCTTGTCATGTGAAGAAGAATCTCGTCTACAAATTGTAAAACTGATGAGATCTTATCGCCCACTTGTTCTGTCGGGTGGAAGTGACCATTATCCAAACAAATCAATTTGTTGTTTTTAATGGCATACCCTAAATAGAAATCATATGATCCTACTACCATTGATTCACTCCCAATACCAAACAACTTACTTTCCACTGCATCCTTCATGTATTTCGAATCGTATTCCGTTTCGAAAATTTCATCCAAAGATGCCTTTAAAAGAGTTCTATGGCCAAGACGATCTACGCACATGTCTTTAGAACCATCTGGAATCCAAGTATTATGAATACAAGGTTGTCCTAGTTGTTTACCAATCTCGTTGGAGATTTCTCTACAACGTTTTACATGTTCGATCCAGAATTTTCTAACTTCCTCGTCCTTACTAGAAAGTGTAAAACCATCTTCCGCTTTTGGGTGAGAGAAACAAGTAGCATTAAAATCAATACCTACATTATTTCTTTTGGCCCAATCGATCCAACCCTGAAAATGTTTTACTTCAATCTGATCTCTATCGACCATCTCGCCATTAAACTCTCCATAGATTGCATGTAAGTTCAGTTTGTGATTTCCTGGTAAAAGTGAGAGTACTTTCTCCAAATCTGCTCTCATTTCTTCCACTGTGTTGGCTTTTCCAGGATAGTTTCCAGTGACCTGAATACCGCCTCCAATCGAAGATGCTTTGGTCTCAAAACCTCCCACATCGTCGGCTTGCCAACAGTGTAAAGAAATAGACAAGTTTTGAAGTGACTCCAATACTTTATCTGTATCTATTCCATATTTAGAATAGACGTCTTTTGCTAATTTATACGTTTCTATAATAGTCTGATTGCTCATCGCTTTAGTAATTTTGTCTTTTACAAAGGAAATAAATGTACTTGTTACAATAAATACACGTTTTGGGAAAAAGTTTGCACATTTTGATATTTGATATCTATTAATATCATGTATATATTGCAGATATGAAGGATTTAAACAACTATTTGATACCTAGTGAGGAGGATATAAACTGGGGGCTATATATTAATGTAGTCGGAAAAGCTACTGTAGAAGCCGGGCAAGCTTATCCCGATCCTCAACATCCTACAGGGTATTTTTTTAAATGGGAGAAAGGAAGAGTTCTTCATGAATATCAAATACTCTATATTGTTGAAGGAGAAGGAATTTTTGAGAATAAGGAATCAACATATGAAGTCCAAAAGGGAAACATTATCTTTTTAAGACCTGGTGAATGGCACCGCTATCAACCGAATAAAAAAACGGGGTGGACAGAATATTACATTGGTTTTAATGGTGATTGGATGGGCAATGTCATTAAACAAGAAACATTTCAAAATACCCAACTCATTTCCACCTCTGCATCAGGACAAATCACTTCTCTATTTCATGATCTATTTGATATCGTAAAAGAGGAACGTTTAGGTTATCAGAAAATAGGTTGTGGAATTATACTTCAGATTATTGGACATGTTGTTCAGCTTTCAAAAAAGAGAAATGATTTAGGACAAGGTGAAAAACTTGTAGAACAAGCTAAAATTAAGATGCAAGAGGCATTGTACACTGAAGTGGATTTCCAAGAATTCTGTGACGAAAATAACATTTCCTATTCCTACTTTAGAAAAGCATTTAAAGAGTTGACTGGATTGGCTCCATTGCAGTATCATCTAAACCTAAAAATAATTAAAGCTAAAGAATTATTAGTGGGGCATCAGAAAAAAGTGAAAGAGGTGGCTTTTGAATTGGGCTTTAATTCGGTGTATTATTTTTCTAGATTATTTAAGCAAAAGACAGGAGTTTCACCTAAGGAGTATCGTAGTTGATTATTTATAAAGGTTGATCATTTGATGTATATCTAGGTTCATAATACGTTTTCAATCCTAAGGTATCATTTTCTTTGGTTAACTCAAGATATAAGAGTCCTCCTTTTTCAACGTAATCTTTAATTATTATCATTTCTTCGAAAACCATTTCTTTTCCATCATAATACTCTAATGAAATACTATCTACAATATTTCCGTCCATAAAAGTCTTCCCATAAAAAACTATATTTTTATCCGACTTAACTTTCTTAACTTTTTCTATTTTAAAAACACTATCCTTATTACTAAAAAATTCATTAATAGCTACTTTATAATCAGTATCTGTTGAATTAATAATATATATTGGAAAGTATCCACAAGAAGTTGCCATACAGAATATGGATACGAAAATGAGTATTAGTCTGCTTAGGTTTATTTTATTCAAGATCATTTTATTGAGTTTAGTTTATAGGTACTGTGAAGAGAATAGTACTTTATAGATATATAAAAATAGAAATAATACTTGAAATAATCTATTATGTATAGACCTGCTATATGTATAACTTAGCAGTAAGTAAAATATAGCAGGTCCGAGGGTTACATTTGTTATTCTAAACTCTTATTTCCCCAACATTTCTTCCTTTAAGTCGTCGTTAATTGGTTTATTTCCTAACCAAATGGAAAAAAGTGCTTTCTGAAAATTGATATTATCTATAACAAGCAACTCATTGTTATTTTTTATTATTCTACAGAGGGTGTCTTCCGCAACAAATTGAAACTTGTCGCCATTTACTACTTCATCCTTAAAAACACCAAGGAACATATTAATTTCATCATCAATTTCTAGAGAATTTCTAAAATATTCAAAACCCTCTTTTACTGTTTCTTCAATTCGTTCTTTTGTCACAAAGTCAGAAATGATATCAAGTTGTACCACTTTATGTTTTACATTATACAATACATCATTCGGATTGCTTGATTTGTCCTGTAAATACAAGCTACTTACATACATTGGAAGAAAGTATTTAGTTCTTACCCCTGCACCATTGAGTTCCATCTTTTTTCCATGGACATTAATATAATTTTGTAAGGTGACGTTTGAAATTTCGGTAGTTTGACCTAAAGAAAATAGAGTAGAAAATACAGTAAAAGTAAATATGAAAATCGTTTTCATTAAAAAATTATTAAGCTTAAAATACAATATCTTATTTATATAATGCAATGTACAAAATTTAATAAATGTGTTTATTGTTGTGCCAAATCTACATTGTTAATGTTTGTTTACCATTCAATTTGTTATACTGTAAACAGATGTATGATATTTCATATTGTTATATAACAAATTACTTTAAGCACAAATACTCATCTCTATGCTGTACTTTGTGTTAAGCCGAAGGCGTCTCTAAGAATTTTTTATAGTTTTAATCTGTGACTTATCACCCAATATTTATTTAATCGTGCTAACTAAAAAAATTATACAATTGAATAGTGTGTAATGTTACCAGTGACCTATCATTACAAACAGTCCATAACGAAACAAACCTTCCAAATTCATTTTTCTTTACACTCCTATTTTCGATGAAAATATTCAGATTAGTAAATCACAAGTAAATCTTTCCACAGATAAAGTAATATTACTTTGTGTTTATTTGATGAAAGAACTACAGAAAATTCCTATAGACTTTTCTGTTTGCTACACTCCATTAAGTTTAAAATCAAAATACATTTATTGTCTCTTTTTATTGGAAAGAGATAAAGCTAAAGTTGTAAAAATGGGGACATCAAAAGTATATGCTTAGTAAAGAACAAACGAAATGAAAATTGGATTATTTATACCCTGCTACGTCAACCAACTTTATCCAGAAGTTGGAATGGCTACTCTACAACTATTGGAACAATTTGGTGAGGTCGAATATCCAACTTCACAAACTTGTTGTGGACAACCTATGGCAAATTCTGGCTGTGAAAAAGATAGCATTGGTTCTATTAAAGTCTTCTTTGAAGCTTTCCAGAAATATGATGTCGTCGTAGGGCCATCTGCAAGCTGTGTTTTACACCTTAGAGAACATGGTGTAAAACTATTTCCTGAAGCCAAAGAAGTCATAGACAAGACGTATGATCTTACAGAATTTTTATATGATGTCGTAGAGGTCCGTTCTCTAGAAAGTTATTTCCCATATAAAGTAGCATTGCACAAAAGTTGTCATGGTTTAAGAGGTATGCGCTTAGGAAGCTGTTCTGAAAAAGTAGAACGTCTTCCCAATAAACAAAGACAACTTCTAAAAATGGTCGATGGAATTCAGTTAATCTTTCCATCCCGAAGAGATGAGTGTTGTGGATTTGGAGGTACATTTAGCGTTACTGAAAGCGATGTTTCCGTTCGTATGGGGAATGATAGAATTCAGGACTATATGAATAATGGTGCTGAATATATTACCTCTGGAGATATGAGTTGCTTAATGCATTTAGAGGGTTTAATTCAAAGGCAAAAACTTGATATTAAAATCATACATCTTTCTCAAATTCTTTCTTCTGATATCAAAAAGAAAACAGAACAAAAGGCACCAAAACTTACTACTCACGCTTAAATGATTTACAATGGGAATATCAACACACCCAGACGAGGCTAAAGCTTTTAATAAGCAATCAGAAAGAGTTACATGGCATGATAAAACACTTTGGTTTGTCAGAGAAAAAAGAGATAAATCCGTGCATCAACTTCCAGAATGGGAGACGTTAAGAGAACTAGCTGCTCAGATTAAAGCACATACTTTATCTCATTTAGATGATTATCTACTACAGTTTGAAAAACAAGCTAAGAAAAATGGCATAAAAGTACATTGGGCCAAAGATGCAGAGGATCATAATCAAATTGTGAAAGATATTTTGATAAAGCATGAGGCTAAAAAAGTTGTAAAGAGCAAATCCATGCTTACAGAAGAATGTGGCCTCAATCCGTATTTATCTAATGAGGGAATTGAAGTAATTGATACTGATTTAGGGGAAAGAATCGTTCAGTTAGCGAAAGAAAAACCTAGTCATATCGTATTGCCTGCTATTCATAAAAAGAAAGAAGAAGTTGGTGAATTATTCCATCAACATTTACAAACCGATAAGGGAGCAACTGATCCTACCTACCTTACAGAGGCTGCACGACAACATCTTAGAGAACAATTTCTTACCGCTGATGCCGCCATTACAGGAGTCAATTTTGCTGTGGCAGAAACAGGGGGATTTGTGGTGTGTACGAATGAAGGAAATGTAGATATGGGGGCAAATCTAGCCAAAGTACATATCGCTAGTATGGGTATCGAAAAGATCATTCCATTGAAAAAGCACTTAGGTATTTTTCTTCGTTTACTCGCGAGAAGTGCGACAGGGCAGCCAATAACTACTTATTCCTCTCACTTTCATAAACCAAAAAAAGGAAAGGAACTACATATCATTCTGGTGGATAATGGAAGAACAAAACAACTTAGTAAACCCGACTTCAGAAGTTCATTAAACTGTATTCGATGTGGGGCGTGTATGAATACTTGTCCGGTATATAGAAGAAGTGGTGGACATAGTTATAATTATAGTATTCCCGGTCCTATTGGAGCAATACTTTCTCCTGGAAAGGACTTAAATAAATACAGTTCTTTACCGTTTGCTTCCACGCTTTGTGGGTCATGTACAGACGTATGTCCAGTAAAAATTGATATACATACTCAATTATATAAATGGAGACAGATTATTGGGGATAAGGGGCATCTTCCACCATCCAAAAAATGGTCCATGAAAATTACAGGTAAAGTCATGGGACATCCTAAAACTTTTCACATTGTAAGCTTACTTGGAACTACCTTATTAAAGTCACCTAAAATGATTTTAAATAATCCATTCAACACATGGGGAAAAGACAGGGATCTACCACAACCGAAACATACATTTTCTCACTGGTATAAGAAACAAAACAAACATGAAGAACAATAGATCAAGTATTTTAGATACTATTAAACACACAAAAATACCTGAAGTCGAACTGCCAAGGATCCCCTATTTTCAAGGGTTATCATATGATATTTTAAATTACTTTACCGATATGCTTTATCAATTGGGTGTAGAAGTAATTAATGGTGAAAACTTGGAAGATCTCCCTCCTATTATTAGTCATCTAGGATATGATAACCAATTGATATTTACACAGTTTTGTGAATTGCCTTACAGAAAGAAAATAAAAGAAGAAAAACTAAAAGACATCTCCCTTTCTATTTTAAAAGGAGAACTTGGAGTGGCTGAAAATGGTGCTATTTGGGTAAATGATTATAAACTACCCCATCGTGCTTTAACGTGTATTGGGGAGCACTTAATCATCGCTCTCTCAAAGAAGAATATTGTATGGAATATGCACGAAGCTTATGATACCGTTCAACCAGAAAACCATGGGTACGGAGTGTTTATTTCTGGTCCTTCTAAGACGGCTGATATAGAGCAATCTTTAGTAAAAGGGGCTCACGGAGCTCGATCTTTGAAGGTGTTTTTATATGGATAAATGGTTCGTAGTGACGTAGGGACGTAGCACTGCTACGTCCGTACAAGTCTCATTTACTAACCTAGATCTAACTACATCTGGTTATTATTGAATTAGAGTAATGGAGAAAGCAGGTAAAGATAATTTCTTTTTGATTTTAGATTTTTTATTCATTACACTTTCCCATCCTACTACTTGATTTGCTAAATCAGTGGTATAAGAGTTTGATAATTTCCCTTTTATTGTTGATGGTGCATTCATTACCAATTCTTTTTCAGTAAAATTGATCATGATGTATTTTTCTTTACCATTTTCATCAAAGAAAGAATACCCTTTTAATCCCAGAAATTCTTCGTCTTTATCATTAAATAAAATTGGTGTTTTATCAAATGATAAGGGGGCTTTATAAGACATCCCTTCTGTTGCTTGAGCAAATAATGAAGTTGATATTCCTCCTGCTGTCAAAGGATATTGCTTTTTAGAATAGGTATCATTTTGAGCATCAATTTGAGCAAATAATGCACCGATCATATTATGGATATTCGTCACCTCAACATTTGCATGCATGTATTCTAAATAATAAATACTTACAATTAATGATTGGGCCCAACTCCCTAATACAATAGAATTATCATCCCTCATGTTGAATTCTGTAATCCAAATCGGAAGGTCTTTTTTAAGCTTCATCTTTTTATAGCCTTCCGCATTGTGTTGGGTGGTTACCCACATATTGGTTCTTGCCTTATCGTCTTTTAAAAGCGATTTTTCCCAATCTGCATACGATATTTCTGATGATGGCCATTGTCTTGTCGCAGTTTTACTATCAGTTTGTCCTTCTGTGCCTGCAGTGATATTTACTCTTTCCTGTGCTCCATTTAAACTTGCTGGACTATATTTATGGAAGGTAATTGCATCTGCATTTGGACATCTAGATAACACTCTGTTCGACCAATCGATATGTCTTTCTCTTCTTTCGATACTTGTACCAATAACAGCACATTTCACCCCTGGAAATTCCTTTTTAAGGGCATCAATCCAAATTTTACAAGTATCGCCCAATACTTCTGGAGTAGGATAAACTTTCATTGGTAGTGGAAGGTTAAAATAGATTTCATTGCCTAATTCAACATATTTGATATCCACCCCTAAATCTCTTGCTTTCTTTAAGTTTCGAATAGAATGCTCTAAATCTTTGCTAAGCATATTCAACATGAATATAGCTTCTGTATTGGTTGTTTTTACCAGTGCACAGAAGTCTTCAACAGTATATCTTTGCTTAGATTTGGTGAGATTTTGTTCTACTACCCACTTAATCATTACTTCATCAGGTATACTGCTATCTAGCCATCCCTTGTCCCAATCCCAGTAATTGCCAATCGTTCCTCCAGGATAACGAATTGATTTAATATTTAAATCTTTGATCGACTCGATCAGTTTCTTGTTGGTTTGAGGTTTTTGAATGCTAGTTAGATTGGCATTTACTCCAATAACATCTTTGTTCAGCTTTTTCTTATCTCCTATTGAAAAGGTTTGTGCCCAAGTGTATTGAGCACAAACCATACAGAACATAAGAATTACACTTTTAGGTAATCTTATCATGATCTATTGTCTGTTATACTTCAAGTAATTCTTCTTTTACAGAATGGGTAGAAAAGTTTAAATCTACCGCCCATTGTGTTTGATGTGGATGTCTTTCCTTGTGATCTTTCATACCGATATCAAGTACAAAATCATCGTTGATCACATCCAATCTCATTACAATTAGATTCTCTCCTTCTTTAAGGTTTAGTTCTGTGTAGAAAGTGGATGGCCACCTTCTCATTTGCTTAGAATTCTTAAAGATTTCCTCACCATTTAACCAAACTGTAATAAAGTTACTGTTACCGAAACATAACCACTTTTTGATTTCTTCTTTGGTATTTACTGTAGTTTGTAAATAAAGTGATCGTTCACCTTTACCATAAAAGTACTGAGATAAATCGACAGTCATGGCACTTGGAGTAATTGTTTTTACTTCAAATGGTTGAGCGTTTAAATCTACATTCGGTAAGTTTTTAAAATAATCCTGAGTTAAATACTCTTGCTTCGCACATTGTAAATCGTGGTTCATGTAAGTGGCCGATGGCATACTCGGTAAACCATGATCTGGATACTTCTTATTCATAGGTGCTAAGCTTGCATCATCTTGAATAAACGGCCCAAACATTCTCCATTGTCCATAATAAGGAATACCTTTTTGGAATTCGAACTCTTTATTGATTTTGATAGTATAACCTACAGAAACCACTCCCTCTATTTTTTTACCATTTAAGTTTAATGGTAACTCTACCTTAGCAATTGAAGACGGTGGCACGTCAATAATACTCGCATTCTGAGCTTCATAATAATCTGATGCCAACTCTACAAAATACGTTTTAGTCACCTCTTCAAAGTTTTCGATAACTACTTCTACCGAACCATTAGTTTGCTTTTCGAAATTAGGGAAATTAGTCACTTCCGTATGTAAAGCAAATGTCGGTTGATGTTTTACTTCCAACGTTTCCACTTCAGAAAAATCGACCACTTGATTTTCAAACTGGAACAACTTGGCAGCCTGAACTGTCTTTTCTGTTAGATCAGAAATCGTATCTGGACAATCGATGCCGGTAATTTCTGGACTTACTACCAAGGCATTTCCTATACGTTTTTTCCATAATGCAGGAATTTCGTCTGCCCCTCTAATGATACCAATCAATGCACCGGCCGTTGCAACAATACAATCAGAATCATGACCATAGTGTAATGCTTCAATACAGTGATCAAAATCGCCTTGTGCTTCCACCAAAGCTAGAATAGTATACGCAATATTCATTGGAGCAGAAGTAAAATCTGCATCACCGTAAACACTTTTAATTTTACCTGTCACTACCTCTTTTTCAAAAGTGGCATGCCAGTACATCACCTTATTCACCAAATCGAACATCAAAGAGTCTTTTGAAATGTAGTTTAATGCCTCTTTAAGTATTGAATTGGTATCTGAGTTTGTAAAAGCAATGGCAGCTGCTGCAGAAAAATACGCTTCCGCATCATCAGAAAATCCATGATGATCAACTTGTGAATCCATCTTTGCATAAAAAGCAGCCTTTTCCGGATTACCGGCACACAACATTCCCCAAATTTCAGAACGAATAGGAGACCCCATACTTTCGTTCCAATAAGGATTATTGTGTTTACCCGTATCCGGATTATCTAAACCTGTTTTTATGTTTCTTGTAGCTACTCCATACTCGTTCCAAGGGAAGTCCACATGATTGTCCCAATGCCAAGTGTAATCGGCATGTCTTACTTTAGGACCTTTCTTTACGACCATGTCTAACCATAAGATCTGAAGATCGAGATCGTCGTTTGGAAAATTGGTTTCAAAAAGCTTATCAGATAGCTCGATTTCGTTAAAACACTTGTAGCCTTCGATTGGAGCTCCTAAGATACCTCCAGCACATTTCCCTAACCATCCTCCTAGGATCTTGTTGTAAAATTCTTCTTTGCTTAACATATATCTATTTCAAAAAATTGATTACTCGTCTGTTTCTCAAAAGTGGTTATTTATGTATTTAGAAGACTTTTGATTCTCAAAAACGAAGAAAGAAAGTAAAAATCGGAGTTCAGGATATAAAAAAAGCCACCTAAAAGGCGGCTTAATTTTCGTCACACATTCTTTAGGGAAGTTTTCTATACCAAGCACCCGCACCAGGAGTACTTATGTAAAAGAAAGTCCCTTCGGTTGATTTTACTATTCGACTAGATGTAAGACCCACAAAGTGTAGATCTCCTGTAATATCTTCCCAATTAATTTCTCCGTTAGCCTGAATTGTTCCCATAAATACACCGAAACCATTCTGCTGTCTATGATTATAATAATTGATGATAATCTTATTATCGAAACCAACAATACCTCCTTTGCTGGTAAACTTATAGCTGCTTTCTACATAGCTGTACCATGATTTATTTTTCTCTAACCTAAATTCTTTGGCCATCTGTGGTGTAAAAATCTCTTTCCAAGTATTGCCATCATCTTCTGATAATAGAATTTGATAATCTGCATTATTTAACTCTGCTTTTACAGTTGGCCCTTCATAAAGCATATACGTCACACCATTATTGGCCCATACACTTAACTCTGCATCCCAATCGCCTCCATCTAAGATTTTATTCCAAGTCCATTCATCTCCTTTTTTTACTCCTTTAAACACTCCTAAGTCACCTCTTGATGCTGTGAAATAAAGTATATTCGGATCATTTGGATGTACCTGAATGGTCTTTACTCCATCGATAACTTTTAGATCATCACCCGTAATCAACCTTCCTTTATAAGTATCCGAGTTTTTGATAGCTTTCTCTAAATCATCAATCACATACAAGCCGTATTTGGATGAAAATGTATATACTCTAAATGGGTTGTGAGGATCTGCATAGATTTCTCTGTAAATACCATCAGGCATTCCTAATTTATTCTCGGGACCGCCAGCCAATAGATGCCACTGGTCTTTTGGAGAATAATGTTCTAAAATTTTATAGTAAATACGTCCATCTTTTGCGTGACCACCATAACCTGATGTTGCCTGTGCAAGTACCACTTTCTTATCACCCATTTGAGCAATCTCAACAGATTGTACATCTGATAGTGCAATTGCACCTTGACGATGGAACATGTTAGTCCAAGACTTACCACCATCCCAGCTTTCCACTAATCCGTTATCTGCTTGTCCTTGTATTACATAATTATCTGCTACTGCGATGTCGTAGGTATATGTACTTTCTGTACCTCTACTTGAATAGGTTGGAAAAGTTTTGCCAAAATGATGTATTTTGAATTCTTCGTGAGGAATACAGTATTTATTATTCCATTTATACTTTCCTTTTTGATCTTCTCCCTCAAATATCGTTTGATTAGTTGTTGACCAAATAGCTCTATCCCATGATTTTGGCGTGTAGTGAACGTATCTTGGGTTAGGTTCTGCATAATCCCAACCCGAGTCATAATCACCTTGTCCCTGCCAAATAATTTGATAGCTATAATCTTTTAATTTTCCTTTTTCAAAATTAAAAGTGCCTTCGTAAAGTCCATTTCTATCACCTTCTAAAGATAGAATTAATTTATGTTGATTTTCTGTTGATCTAACATCCACTTCAGGATACCAGAACTTTAATGGTTTTAATGCTACCCCATTTCCTTTATCAACAAGTTTCCAATTAATGTTCTTGGTAGAGGTATAGTAAAGCAAACCATTTTTCCCTTTTTCAGTAAAAATACCATAAAGTACACTACCATCGGGAGAGATACATAAACCCCTGTGACCGCTTTGTTTTTTAGGATATGGGAATAATTTCCAGTCTTTACCATAGTTTGTTGTTTTAAGAATACCACCATACATAGAGATATAAATCTCTCCTTTATTCTTAGGGTGAAAAACAAAATCTATGATATTTCTATCTTCTAATTGAAATTGATCTAAAACAATGGTCTCCCACGTTTTACCTTTATCCTTAGATACGAAGTACTTTGGCACTCCTCCTTTTACGATATTGATAAACTTTAAAAAGTTATAATCGTCTCTCCATCCATACCCTGCAAAAACTATATTATTATCATGTGGATCCACACGAGTTGATGCAATGGTATTTTCAATACTTTTTTCTACAAAATGATAGGTTTTACCTCCATCATAAGATGTATTTAAACCATTAAATGTTCCCACAGTTAAATGATTCGGATCCGATGGATTAACGGCTACAGCAAACACTCTATTTTGTGCCAACTGACCCGTCATGTGCCATGACTCTCCATTGTCGGTAGACTTGTAAACCCCTTCCATATCAGAGGCTAAATATAATGTTCCGGGAGTAGAGGGATCACATACCACATCTTGCACTTGCCCTCCTGCACCGGGATTGATCGAAACCCATTGCCCGAAGCAGGTAGAAGCACATAAAATAGTAGTTAGTAATAATATCGATTTTAATTTTTTCATAAGTTTTACATCATTTTTTATGTGACTCTAACAAGTACATTTGTTTGCTAACAAAGTAATAACCTGAGTTTGTCGAACTCAGATTAATATAATTAAGTAAGTCAGTTTGATTTTCAATCTATATAAGTAGTTGTACAACTACTTAAAAGTCATTTGATCTGTTCAAAACTGATAATGCTAAAGTAGAAGGAAGTGAAATGGAAAGCCTTTCGTTTTCATAAAACGAAGAAATTCATAAAAAACGAAAGGAAAAGAAAAATGAATTCACTTACCATAACCCGCTGATTATCATATAATAAATAAATCAAATTAATAGACAATGATTAGTTTACTTTGATGTCTTTATTTATAGGTAATTTTCTAAACCAAGCACCTGCACCTGGCGTGCTGATATAGAAATAATAGTCCTCTTCTCTTTGAACAATACGACTACTTGTTAATCCGATGTAGTGTAAATTGTCTGTAATATCGGTCCATATCACACTATCATCATCTTGAATAATTCCCATAAAAACACCCCAGCCATTCTGATGTTTATGATTATAATAATTAGCTATTATCATATTCTCTGTTGCTGCAATACCACCTTTGCTTTGGAATACATAATCTTCTTTTATGTGGGGATACCACTCATCGTTTTTATTACCTCGTAAATCCATTGCCTGAGGTTTTGTGAAAATATTTTCCCAAGTTTCTCCATCATCTTTTGATAAGGCCACCACATAATCGCACCCCCCTTTACAAGGTTCTCCTTCGTACACCAAATAGGTTTTTCCACCTCTATCCCAAGCGACAATTTCAGACTCCCAAGATCCCCCTTTGTAAATGCGTTTCCACTTCCAATTGCCATTATCAAGTACTCCTTTGAAAACACCTGTTAGACCACTTGTTCCAGTAAAATACACTACGTTTTCATCATTAGGATCGACTTGAATACACTTTGAAGTCAAGGCTTTATCAGCCACACCGTTAGAAATTTTTTCTACTTTATAATTCGGATCTTTTACAGCATCCGTAAGATTATTAATTCTATATAAACCATAGTTTGTGCTAAATACATATAACCTTTCCGGGTGGTTTGGATCGACGTTTATTTCTCTAAACACACCATCAGGCAACCCTAAAGCATGATTTGGTCCTCCTCCTAAAAATATCCATTTATCTTTTGGAGAGCAATGCTCTAGTATTTTGTAATACAATTTTCCATCTACTGCACGACCACCATATCCACCTGTAGCTTGAATAACTACAGCGTCTTTTCCATCTATCTTTGCGAGTACACACGACTGTACATCTGATAAATTCAACGTCGTATCTTGACGATGCTGTAGATTTGACCAGCTTTTACCTCCGTCCCAACTTTCCAGCATTCCGTTATCACCCTGTGCCTGAAGTACATAATTCTTATGCACTAAAATATCGTAGGTATAAGTAGATTCTGTTCCTTTTGAACTGTAGGTTGGATATTTCTCTCCATGGAAGTCAACAATATGTTCTAAATGAGGATTAGAATATTTATTCCTCCATAAATACTTTCCGTCATTAGAATATACGCCTTCGAAGAAATTCTCGTTGGTAGTACTCCAAATGGCTCTTTGCCATTTGATGGGAGTATAATGGGCAAATCGAGGATTGGGGTCGGCCATATCCCAACCGAAATCATATCCTTTCGTTCCTTCCCAAATACATTCATAAGCATAAGACACTAAGGAATCGTTCTCCCAATAGAAGGTTCCTTCAAATAGACCATCCCTACTCCCTTCCACCGGTAAAATGAGTTTATGTTCATTTTTTGTCGACCTAGGATCAATTTCAGGGTACCACCAATTTATAAATGGTAGATCCACTCCACTGCCTTTGTCAATTTTGATCCATTGACTTTGATTCCATGTTTTCGCAAAAGGGTAACTCTTTTTCCCTTCGTAAGCATATGTCGCGTACAATACCTCACCATCTGGCGATAAACCCACTCCTCTACACAATTTAGCCTCTTCAGGCCCATCTATTTTGGTAAATGTTTGTGCATTATCTTTAGAGATATAAATTCCATCGGAAGCCCCAACTACACAAGTTTCCTTTTGATTAGGGTGAAATGATATTGTCCATATGTTTTTATCAGGTACTTGATTGGGATTCACTTTTCTTCTCTCCCAACTATCCCCTCCATTATTACTGATTAATATTTCGATATATCCATCTATAGTATCATCAAAAAAGTGAGCAAAATCGTAATCGTCTCTCCAACCCACTCCTGCAATTATCTGCTTTGGATTATTGGGATTTACTTTAATTTCCCCAAAAGACTTTCCTAAAGAAGAGGTCACAAATTTATAGTTGTCACCGCCATTAGTACTGCTTTGAAGTCCATTTAAAGTACCCACATAAATGTGTTCAGAATTTTCTGGATTTATGGCCACGCTGTACACTCTATTGTTTACCAACTTTCCTGTCATATGCCAATTCTCCCCATTGTTTGTTGACTTGTAGACTCCCTCCATATCCGAAGGTATATACAAAGTTCCTACGTTGGATGGATCACATACCACATCTTGTACTTGCCCTCCTGCTCCTGGATTGATCGATACCCATTGTGCAAAGACTGGAGAGGCGATAAAGAATAATAAAATTTGTAAGTAGTTACTAGTTTTCATCTCATTTCGATTTTTTTGATAATGGAATGTAGTTAGTTTACTTTTTAAAAGTCTTTGGTTTTATAAATTGAATAAAAAAAGGTACCCACTTTCATGAGCACCTTCAATATAATCATCCCCTATGATTAATACCCAGGGTTCTGAGTTAAGTTAGGGTTCTGCTGAATTTGTACAGCAGGAATTGGAAGCAATTCATTTTTACCAACTACAAAACCTGGCATATAAGTAGGTTTTGCAAACTCTGGTAAAGATGCCGCATCCGAACGTTTCGACCATCTAACAAGGTCAAAGAAACGTTGGAACTCGAAAGTGAATTCTTTTCTTCTTTCGTGTACTAATTCAACAAAGAATTCTGAAGCACTTAAGCCTGTTGGGAAGTTATCTACACCGGCACGTTCTCTTACTCTGTTTACTGCACTGTAAGCATCTACAGATGGACCGTTTACTTCATTTTCAGCTTCAGCGAACATTAATAACACTTCTGCAAAACGCATTTGTCTAAAGTTTACTGGAGATTGGTTAAAACCTGGGTTGGTCTTATCTTCAGCGAATTTACGACAACCGATAATATAATTTGCATCACGTTCTGATGTACGGTTATGCCATCCATTATCTTCGTGAGGTTTTGCCGTGATAATTTCACCAGACCATTCATCACCTTCTCTAGCAATTGTATATGTTCTACGAATGTCGTTTTCTTCTGGATAATCATTAAAATACCCATCAACTTCTAGAGAAGGAATCGCATTCGCAAATTGGAATGGAGAAATGGCTGTTGATACCCAATTGGCTTTTGATGATTGGTTAGTATCATAATCTGGCCAAGGGGAACCTATTCCACCCATAAACTGAATTTCGAAAACAGATTCTTGGTTGTTCTCAAAATCTTTTACAAAGTTCTGTTCGAAAGGAACTAAGTCATAAGCAGCATACTCACCATCAATTACTTTCTTCAAAGCATCTCTAGCTTCAGAATATTTCTGCTGATATAAATATACTTTACCTAGTAATGCTTGAGCAGCTCCAGAAGTTGCACGGCCAATATTATCACCAGTATAACTCGATAATAACATATCTTCTGCTTTAATTAAATCAGTTTCAATCAAAGCGTATACTTCAGCTTCTGTATTACGTTTAGGTCTTAAGAATTCTTCTGAAAGATTACCATCAAATGGTTTATCATAAATAGGAACTCCACCATATAATGTCACCAAATTAAAGTAGTAAAAAGCTCTTAAAAAGTGAGCTTCACCAATATAATGAGCCTTTCTTTCTTCTTCATTTGGAAGCACTGAAATTGCTGGCACTTTATCTAAAACCACATTAGCTCTAGCGATACCTGCATAGCTTGCTTCCCATGATTTCGGAATTAATTCAGCAGTGTTTGCATTAAATTTAAAGTCCTCATATTCTATTAGTTGCACAGCTCCAGATGTGGTTTCCATATCACCACTCATGAAATCTAACAAGTAACGGTGACGTTTGTATAAGCCGTACCAATGTAATGGCGTATAAACAGCGTTAGTTGCCATTTCTGCTTCCCCAATACTATTATAATATGTATTTGAATCAACATCCACTTGTACCTTTGCATCGTCCAGAAACGATTCGCAAGATGTTGTAAAGAGGGTGGCAAAACATACACCTGCTGCCACAATTGATTTATTAAAAATATTTTTCATGATCATCAAAAAATTAGAATCCAACTTGTAAACCTAAAATGAAGCTACGTGACATTGGGTATGGACCATCAGGAAGGATACCATTTAGTGGCACTTCAGGATCTAATCCTGTAAAGTTGGTAATTGTCCAAAGGTTTTGCCCAGCAGCATAAACTCTTAATCTAGTTAAGCCACCTAAAGCCGATAATGCTCTATCATTTAAGCTATAACCAAACTGAAGGTTTTTTACTCTTAAATAAGATGCTTTTTCAACCCACCAATCTGAAATTAAATTGTTATTTGCTAACTGTTGTGCAATTGCTCTAGGTTGTGTTTGCGATTTATTTTCTGGAGTCCAAGCGTTCAACACGTCAGTTGTCATGTTGAAATCTCTATGATAACTTTGGGTATAGTATCTTGTAGAATTGAATACATCGTTACCATATACTCCTTGTAATTGTAGGTTAAAATCAAATCCTTTGTAACCTAAATTGATGTTCATACCGTAAGTTATACTTTGGTTGGCATCACCAATAAATGTTCTATCCTCATCAGTAATCATACCATCACCGTTAATATCCACGTAACGAATATCACCTGGCTGAGTGTCTACATCATTATATGGTGTTGGACCAGCATCAACTTCTGATTGAGATTGATAAATACCATCTGTCTTAAAGCCATATAGTGAATATAATGAGTGACCTGCTTCAATTCTATTTCTTGTAAACTCCCAGTTGGCTCCTTTCTTTTCTGTAATAAAAGGTAACCCCTCTGCTAGACGTGTTACTTCGTTATTTATGAATGTAGCATTGGCTCCAATGTTATAAGTGAAATCACCTTTCTTATCACCCCAATTTACTGTAAACTCCCAACCTTTATTTTGAACCTCACCTGCATTAACGAATACGTTATCGTAACCAGTTGTGGTTGGTAGAGTGTAATCCAATAATAAATCATCAGATACTTTTTGGAAATAATCGACAGTAAATGATAAACGGTTTTTCAATACGGCACCATCAATACCTATGTTCGTTTGTACTTGCTTCTCCCAAACTAAACCAGGGTTAAATACCTGACCACCTGGAGCAACAGTCGGTACCAAAGTACCACCATTAAATACATATCTAGGTACAGAGTTTAGTAATGATTGTGTAGCTCTTTCGTTAATTTGATCATTACCCAAGCTACCATAAGATGCTCTTAACTTCAACATATCGAATGGAGAGTTCTCCATAAAGCTTTCTTTTGAAATTAACCAACCTACTGAACCTGACATAAAGTTGTGGAATCTATTCTCAGGAGTAAATACTGAAGAACCATCTCTACGGAAGTTAAATGTAGCCATATACTTTCCATCATAATCATAAATGGCTCTACCAATGTATGATAAAGTGTTCTTATCATATAATGGTGATTTTGAATCTGCTTTCGTAGTACTTGATCCATTCAAAATAGGTAATGAGCTAGATAGGTTACCACCGTATACTGATGCTGACATCCAGTTTCTTCTGTTATGTTGCATTGTGTAACCAGCAAGTAATCCAATATTGTGTTTACCAAAAGTTTTCTTGTAGTTCAATGTATTTTCCCATAACCACATTGTTCTTTCGTTTCTTTCTTCATCTAATTCCGCACCTCTAGGGAATAAATATGGAGGCTCACCTGTATCGTTCAAATAAAACTCCGGTATAAACATTTTATGATGAGAGTTAGATACATCCGCAGCAAGGTTTGTTTTGAAGTTTAATCCATGAAGGATTTCCACTTCACCATAAACACTTGCAATTACTCTATTGATAATTCTGTTTCTGTCCAATAAATTTTGAGTAGCAACAGGTTGAATCAAATTGTAATCACCATCGTCAGGACCTGCCCCTTGATAACCACCTAAATTATCTGGGTTAGTCACTTTTACAGCAGGAGAATAAGCTAATGCCCAGAAAGTCGATCCTCTGTCTCCTATATACCCTAAATTATAATTCGATCTTGTGTAAGAGATGGTATTACCAAACTTAAAACGTTTAACAGTTAAATCACTATTGATTCTTAGTGATGTTCTTGAAAAACCAGTATTGATCATAGTACCTTTTTCATCGAAATGGTTGATTGATGCATAAATCGACCCATTCTTACCTGATGTACTACCGCTGATTTCGTAACTTTGTTGGTAACCTGTTTGATACAATTCGTCTTGCCAATCGGTATCTGTAGTTAATGTGGTACCATCTAAATTCGGTATTCTTGGTAAACCTGAATTATCCTTTACAGTATTCATTACTTGTTGATACTGACTAGAATTCATCATGTCCAATTTGTTTGTGATCATTTTTGGACCACCAAAGATGTTGACATTAAATTGTGGTTTCGCACCTACTTTACCTCTTTTTGTTGTGATAATAATGACACCATTCGCTGCTCTAGCACCATAAATAGCTGCAGCAGAGGCATCTTTCAATACGTTTACCGACTCGATATCACTTGGGTTGATCGTAGAGAATGCGTCTCCATCTTGTAATATCACTCCGTCAATTACATATAGTGGATCAGAACCACCTGTAATTGTACCTGTACCACGAATACGAATAGAAGGGTTCGCACCTGGCTGTCCATCCGTACCTGTAATTTGTAAACCGGCTACCTGACCTTGAAGTGCCGATTGGAAGTCTGCTACTGGACGACCTTCGATAGCATCCTTTCCGACTTTAGTAATTGCACCAGTTACGTTTTCTTTCTTCTGAGTACCGTAACCAATGACAACCACTTCATCCAATTCGTCTAAGTTTTCTTCTAAAGTAACAACAAATTTCTTTTGCTGTCCTACTACAATTTCTTGTTCTAAAAATCCGATATAAGAGAATTCTAAAACTGGATTTTCTGTTGTTAGCAATAAAGAAAATTCACCGTCTGCGTTTGAAATCGTTCCATTGCTTGTTCCTTTTTCGACAACGTTAGTACCTGGTAGGGGTTGTTTGTTCTGGTCTGTAATAACACCGGAGACCATTTTGTCTTGGGCTTGTGTTGTTCCCCAACATAGCATCAAGAGTAATAGATAAAACAATCGTTTTTTGATAATCATTTTACAATTAGTTTAAAGTTGAAATAAACCTGGCTGACCACCATTTTTAAATTGAAGAGTTGACCTCGTCTTAAACCAAATGTTGACGAAAAGAATTTGACAAAACTGTTATTTCAAAAAACAAGTGAAATTATATGTTACAATTACGCTTATTTTTTTCTTACCGATTTTTTTCTTTAAAAATGAATTATCTACTAGACAATATATTTTTAACTTATTTATTATCAATAATTTATAATTTTCAATTTCTAGCTATTTTCTTTTATTTAAAGAATTGAAAGTATTTTTAGAAGTGAATTATATATGTTGGGAATAGAGAAAAAACTGCAAAACACACATTAGTGTATCTAATACATTTAATTTGTGCTTTTCAAAAATTAATCTGATATTTAGATAACTACTAAGCATAACAAGTAGGTAGATTACATTTTTTCTCTTGTTATAATCGAAATGAAATAATTATCATATGGTGAACAATTACCATCAACACAATCTATTTAAATAAACTATGGCTAATGTATTATTTTTATGGGCATTTGTCCAAAGCTTATTAATGAGTTTTGCTATTGGTTTTTTAAAGAAATCAAGATCAAACTCCATCTTGTCTGGGGTTTTCTTCACAATGTCTATCAACATTCTATTTCAATATCTTTTTAGATATACTGATGTGAAGTTTATCCTTCCGGAATTACTTTTTGTTTCTGATGTGCTGGACTTACTACAACCTGCACTAATTCTGTGGTATTTGGATGAATTATTTGGCGATAAAATTGACAAGAAGAAGGCATGGTACTTTATTCCTTCCACTATCGCTTTAATATCAGGCGTTTTTTATATCGCTTCTTTTGAAACATTCGTTTATGATTCTTTTATCGGTACCCCTTTCCATTTGATGCTGCTAGGTAGTATTGTGGTTTGGAGAGGAGTCATCGGTTTTAAGATCTTCAAGAAGTTCCAATCTTTAGAACCAAAGAAAAATGACAGCAAAAAAGCCAACGATTTACACTGGCCAAAGGTATTGGGGTCTTTTATCGGTGTAACATTTTATATCGCCTTACTTCAATTTGTTTATAGAACAGTCGTATTTCCGCTCAATGCTTCTGAATTTGTTTGGAATATCATTCAAATCAACTACATCTTATTCAATAGTAGTATTATCTTAATCACCATTTATTTTGCACTTAAATTCCCTAAGGCTTTATCAGGTAATACTTTGGTGGTGAAAATGGATAAGACAGACCAAACGATAATGAATAGCTACATGGAAAAGCTAAACGAATTGATCGATGTAGAACAAATTCATATCAATACTGAATTGAACGAAAAATTGCTTTCTGAACGTTTAGGCATCCCTTCATATATGTTATCACGCTTGTTAAATGATCATATTGGCAAATCCTTTAGTGAATTCTTTAACGAGAAACGTGTGGAAGAAGCAAAGAAAATTATTGCTAGCGATACGGATAAGAAGTTAACCAACTTCGCTATTGCAGTTGATTGCGGATTCAGATCTGAATCGGTATTCTATATCAACTTTAAGAAAATTACAGGTATGACACCTCGACAATTCAGAATTAAACTGAAAGAACAAGGACAAGGCATGTCTTTGATGACAGGATAAAACATTAACTATAACTTACTATTACTATCTATCTAAAGGCTATCTCAGATATATGAGGTAGCCTTTTTCTGTGTGGTGATGGGCTGATTATTCTGGCCGGGCAGATCGTAGGGACGTTGCAGTGCAACGTCCGTACAAAGGAGGGGTATATGATATTTTGATTATAAGCAATAGTTAGGAGAAACCTTGACATGTAAGGGGAGATACAGGCTAATAGGGCGTAGGGACGTTGCACTGCAACGTCCGTACAAAGGAGGGGTATATGATATTTTGATTATAAGCAATAGTTAGGAGAAACTTTGACGTGTAAGGGGAGATACAGGCTAATTGGACGTGGGGACGTTGCAGTGCAACGTCCGTACATACAAGGGAAAAATGACTATTCCATCATCACTTTATCATCGTTATTAATAAACACATCAAATGTTGGTTTCTTAGCCATGTATTTTTGTTGGATATGTGTTAGGCCAACGTATAGGAACAAGCAGAATACCCAACAAGGGAAGGCAACAAAGAAGTAATAATCTAAACCTAAAAAATTAAAAATCACATAACTGATGGATACGCTACCAATCCACGCACTCATTACTGGCGGGTTGATGTATATCTTATCCCTCTCTGCTCCAAATGTTTTTAGACCCAACTTAGGTAAGATAAAGTGATCTGCAAAAATAACGGCTCCCAAAGGTGATAGAATTAATGCTCCTATACCTAAAATATGATCCAATTTTGCTACTACAACAGGGAAACATGCCAAGACAATACTTATGATACTCATGCATAAAGTGATTTGCCAAAACTTGAATCTTTTTAAAGAACTTTGAACCGCCAAACCTACTCTATACATCGTAGGCACGGCAGATGTAAATCCTGAAAAAATAACACAAACGATCCCTGTAAAACCAGCTCCGAGATAGGCTAACTCGCCTGGTGATGGATTGTTATTCCCTTGCTTAATGGCTACTGCACAAAGTATTCCTGAAGATAACCAAGTGAGCAAATGACCAATATATACACCTAAACCAGATATAAATCCATAAGAGGACTTTTTAGCAAATCTATAAATGGACATATCAGATAGACCTAAGTGCATGGTACTATTACATAACCAAGAGAAAATAAAAATATGAATTAACGAATAATTGGTTTCTTTTGTCACCGGATTTCCCGTCCAAATAGATTCATTGGCTACCCTCCAAAAGTCTTCGAGATTATGTACTCCCAATTTGGGTAAAATGGCAATACCCGATCCTATAAATACCAATGGTATCCATGGTGCAAATACATTGGCAAACTTTACGATATAATCAAATCCTAAAACTGAAATAAACATCACGACTGTTCCTACCGCAAGAATAAGCCAAACCCAATTAAAACTTGAAATGTGTAAATCGGTAAGTCCAGGAGGAGTTACCCCTAAAAAGGGCCCAACTGCTGATGCGGAAACGATTAACGTGGCGGAAACAACCACACAGAACATCATTGCTTTTATGATATTGTATATGGTTAGAAGTCCTGTTCCAGCAATTCTTCTTAATTCAATGTGTATCGTATGCCTGGTCTTCACAGCCACCGGAGCACAAATTAATGCCCAAGAAAGCATGGCCATTAAATTCCCTAAAAGGAGGCCTAAAAACACATCGGAAACACTGGCACCGTGCAAGACAAATAAAGGCCCAATCACAAATTCGGTAGCAGTGGTATGTTCACCAATTACCACCCCAATAAAACTACCAATACTTTTCAGTTTATGTTTGGGTACAGCTTCATTTGGAAACTCATTTGTGCCGTTTAGTGCTTCTTTTATCTCTATTTTATTTAATAATTTCAATTCAGTATGTTGGATAAGTACATCAATAATTCGCTCGTATAACCATAACTTTAACTACATTGTTATACAAAAATAATTACCAGCCAATTGAGGATATTAATCCTAATATTAAATATAGACATTCGATGTTCTAAAAGTCTTTTGAATTGTAAATTGTAAGAATATTAGATAAATCAAAAGAATTTACAATGCCATAGCCATAAAGGTAATATCATCCCTTTGTAATTGATTTTCAGAATATTCCTCTACATGTTTCACAATTTTCTCTCCTTGTATAGAAACAGGAGTATCTAATGTATTTTCTACTAACTCAATTAGTCTTTTTCTTCCAAAACGTCTTCTTTCCCCATTATGAAGATCAATAATTCCATCTGTAAATAGGTAAATTCTATCTCCAGGAAGGAAGTACATCGACTCCTCCTCAAATTCTTTGGAGGAAGCAATTTTTCCTCCTATGTGTCTCTTGGTACCTTTGATTACGGATACTTCATTTTCAAAACTTCTTGCATAATACAAGTCATTTTTCGCACCACTGAAAGTCAGTTTTATTTTTTGTTCTTGTCTCTCCAAACAACAAATTGATAAATCCATTCCGTCATCATTAAACCCTTTTTCTTGTTTAAGGATTTTCTTAATTCGACTATCTAATTCTTCCAAAATTACTTTCGGCGAAAAGATTTTTTTCTCTTTAACAATCTGATTTAATACAGCATTTCCAACCATCGACATTAACGCTCCAGGGACACCATGACCTGTACAATCTACACAAGCAATAATGGTCTTATTCTCTTCTTTTGCCATCCAGTAAAAATCTCCTGAAACGATATCTTTTGGTCGATAATAAACAAAGTGATCTGTAAAACTACTTTCCATCTGATCATCAATCGGAAGAATAGTCTCTTGAATTGTTTTAGCATAATTCAAACTCTGAGTGATCAGTTCGTTTTTTGTTGAGATGGTTTGATTAGCTTCAAATAAGTGATCTCTTTGTTGCTCTAATTCCTCAGATTGCTGATGCAATTCTTCATTTCGCATCTGAATTTCTTTGGTTCTTTCCTGAACAATATTTTCCAAAAGTTTCGCTTTCTCTTTGTGTTGCTTCACTTTAGATTTATAGATGATAATACCTATCAACATAAACAAGATCATAAAGGCTACCCAAACTATTGGATACATCCACCAAGGCTTTTTCACCTTTAGTGAGAGTACATTCTTTTTCGATACATTCCCTTGATGATCTTCTGCAAAAATCTCTACTTCATAAGTACCAGGAACTACCGAACCAAAATTGATGTCCTCATTTTTAGTTGTCAGCCATTTTTGATCCTTGTTGTTCTCTTTCTTCAATCGATACTTGTACGTTATTTTATTAGGAGCAGGTGGGTAAATCCCTCTCACAGAAATAGCCACTTCATTTTCTGCATAAGCTAACTCTAATTTTTTAGAATGATCTAGGTAAGTAGAAAGTAAAACCCTGCCATTTACTTCTTCGCCCACATCTACCCAATCTCCATTTACCTGAAGACCATTAAAGAATACTTTAGGTTGATAAGGAGAGAACTTGATGTTCTTTTTATTGGTAAATAATACTCCATTGCTTCCACAGAAGAATATATCTCCATTATGATTTTGATTTATCTCATATTTACTAAATAAGTTGTTTTTAGTGCTATTTGATGAAAACGATATCAAGTGTTCATCATCAAGATCAAAATAATTTAAGTGATCCCCTACAATCCAAATAGCTCTTCCGTCTACCTTGATATTATTAAATACAGGATCTTTTATCTGATCAAATTGAGCTAAAGTAGTAAACTCTTTCTCCTCATCCTTTTTGTAAAAAACTTTCTTATTTCTATTTCCTCCCCATAAGGTATAATCTTCATCAAATTGTAAGAAACGAATGGGTAGATTCTCCTTATTTTCTTGGTTTATTACTTTGAAATTTTCGATTTTTCCTACTTTACTATTCCTATCAATTTCAAAACTAAAAACTCCTTTTTTCGAAGTACTAAACCACATTTTGTTACTTCGTGGGTCTTTAACAATAGATAAACTTCCCTTCTTAAACTCATCGTAAGGCTGACTATCTAGTTTAAAAGATTTTGGATTATAAGAGGCAACACCTTTATCTACAGAAGAAACCCAGAAAACACCATTTTCATCTTCTTCAATACCCGAAATATTACGCACAATATTCATGTTCAAGTATCTGAAATCTAAATGTAGGTTGGTTACATCATTCCCCACCACTCTACATAAATAGAGATTGACAAAGTAGACCCAAATTTCACCACTTGACGTTTCGAAAACACCTAAGGCATCTGTCTGTGGTAATGTTTTATGCGATTCTTTCTGTTGCTTTTTATACTCCCCTTTCTTTCCTGTTTTTAGATCCCTTACACTCAAACCCTGACTCGTAAGTATCCATTCTCTGTTTTTTGAATCTTTAAAATAGTAGTTGACATTCTTGCTCTTTCCTTCTTTATCTTTATTACGAATAATCCCAAAAGTAGTATTGTATAAATCGATGTATCCCACACCAAAATCCTTTACAGAGAACCAAATACCACCAAAAGAATCACCCGTAATACAATTGAAAACCTTTGATTTAATATTCTTATCTATCAGCTCAAACTTTGATGTTTTTGTTAAACCACCGGATCTGTACAAACCGTCCCATGTTCCCAACCAATAATTGCCCAGTTCATCATGGTACATTGCTGTAATTCTTGTCTTATTAATTGGATGTTTACTGTCTTTAATTACGGGAACCATCACTCCTCGATGAACAGTAAACAAACCAAAATTGGTAAGGATTAACATTTTGCCATTATTGTCCTGATAGAACCTATTGATAATGTAATCTTTGTTCATGTGATCCGATTGGATCATTTTAAATTTTACATCACTTTCTTTCTTCATGAATAATTTAAAACCATGCGAAAGCCATAGTGTTTCTTTTGAATCCACATAGACACTTGTCTGAGCATATTTTGCTTTAGAAGCATCAATAGGTGAGTTAATTTCTGATATAAATTCAGGCTTTGCATTCTTATCAAGCGTTAGCTTATATAACTTTTTCTGATTGTCCAGTAAGTACACCGCGTCCTCACTATTCGTGAAGAACATATCAATAAATTTAATTTGCTTTAAGTCTTTTTCTTCTCCTTTCTGATCTTTGATAATGTGATGATAATGCACTTCTTTTTTAATAGGTTCTAAAACAGCTAAAGAACCTTGGTTACCAAAATTTTGATACAGAATCCAAATTTTACCATTCTTAATTTGATGTGATTTTAAGGCGTTTTTTATCAAATAATTATTTTTTACGGTAGACCATTTCTCGAATTTTTTTCCATCATAAATATCAAAACCTTTGGCTCCGCCTTTATTTCCAAACCAAATTCTTCCCTGACGATCTTCATCAATCGTATTGATATCGAAAGTACTAAGACCATCCAACGTATTTAAATACTTAATGTAGGGTGTTGGTTTTTCGTGATCAAAATCGTTGGCTATCACACTAATCGAACAAATTAGTAGTATAGCTATAGTGTTCATCCATTTCATAAGAATAAAGTGTTTTGATATTTAAACTGCCCTTAAATTCAGTCGTAAAAAGTAATAATGTGTGTAGTTATTGATCTGACTCTTGGAAAAATTCTCCCTTCGTCAAACTTCAGTTTTAAGGTAATTGCTGATTGTATTCAAATGTGGTCTTTTCTCTCTTTTATGGACTTTTATTTTTTGATATTTTTCTTTTGATTCAGAAAATTAAATAAAAAGGGGTAGAGAATTAACCCTGCCCCGATTTCTAACTATCTAATTATCAATTTCTTCCTTTCATTCGAGTCATTTGATACTAAAACATACATTCCGGATGCTAATGACAGACTAAATGAGGTACTTCCCTCTTGCCATGTGACATCACTTACTTTCACACCGAGCTGATTTACAATAAACCCAGTGCCTGCTGTATCACTTTGAATAGTGAATTGTCCATTGCTTGGGTTAGGAGCAATCACCATCTTATCAAACACATGTTCTTGTCCAGCCAATCTACCTCCAGAGAATAATTGTACTTGATCGGTTTCTACCCAAACAGAACCTCCACTTCCATTCACTGCTTTGATTCTGAAAATGTATTTCGCACCTGCAGTCAATCCAGTGATTTCGACACTAGTTCCATTGGCTGCGCCATCAGGCATACCTGATGCTCTAAAGCTATCGCCTTCCAATTGAGCTTGGATATCGAAATAAGTCTCATTATCAGAGTTGTCGTTCCAATGAAGTATAGCCGTTGTTGCAGAGGTTGCTTCTACCCAAACGCCACAAGGAGGATTCGGTTTTCCCCCGCCAGAGGTGGCAGAACAGTCTCCATTTCCAGTTGGTGGTGTTGAAGCGGAAGTCACAGTGACATTTACTTGATCTGTAAAACCTCCATCTTGAGTTGTTACCGTAATCACTGCCGTACCTGCATTAACAGCGGTAATTAAACCTGAGTTATTGACACTTGCCACTGAAGTGTTGTTTGATGAATAAGTGACATTGGTATTACTTGCATTATTTGGTAAAACAGAAGCGACTACAATATCCGTATTGCCTTCTTCAATGCTCAATTGAGAGTCTGATAAAGTCACCCCAGTCACCGGTACGTTAGAAGATCCTCCTCCCAACGTTACTTGATCCGTTTCCACCCAAACAGAACCACCATTGCCATTAACGGCTTTTATTCTAAAAGTATAGGTCCCATTTTCAACTAATCCAGAGATATCTACAGAAGTAGCATTTGCTCCACCATCAGGCATACCTGATGCTCTGTAGCTATCTCCTACAAGTTGTGCTTGAATATCAAAATAAGTTTCATTATCAGAATTATCATTCCAATGTAATTTGGCAGTTGTCGCTCCAGTAGACTCTACCCAAACCTGACATGGAGGATTTGGTTTCCCTGCACTAGAAACAGCATCACAATCACCATTACCTGTCGGTGGTGGTGTAGTTCCTCCTCCAGTTCCATCAGATACTTCGGTACCATTAATAAAAATCTTATCCAAATAGAATTTGCTTACGCCTCCACCCCATCTTTCAATAATAATCTTATTAAAATTAGTGGCATCAAAAGTTCCTCCTGATAAAGGAATAGAGATATCTGACCAAGAGTTGGCCGAAATGGTATTGTTCAATACATCATGGTATCCTCCGTCTGTACTTCCAATCTTAATATTGATGTTACTTAAACTACCACCAATACCATAAGCACTTAGGTTTAGCGTACCACCACTTGCATTTAAGCTAGAGAAATTGATGACTAATGAATGATCCGCACCTGGAGCCACCGACTGATCCAAACCTTCAACATAACGAGATTCGGTTCCTTCAATAGCCTGACCAGAACTAAATGATGATAAAACATTACCTGAAGCGTCCCATGAAAGGTCGTTAGCTTTGGCTGCATCACTAAAAATAAAATATTGATTTGCGTTAGGACTTTCCCATCCTTGCTCATCTATTGGAGGTAAAGCATCCGCTTGTCCACCGTTCAGTTTTCTTGTAAAAATCCCGGATCCCTGTGTAGCGACATATAATTTACTACCAATTTTCTTGATTTGTTTTGTCGTACTATAATGTAAATCTGATGTCCAATCTTGCCAATTCACACTACCATCGTTCTGTACTGTACCTTTCATTATACCATATCCCCAACGAACATCTTCCCATACATGGTAAGTGATATACAGGTCATCTCCATCGGTATACATGGCACTTGTTTGAATAATATGATGTGCAGGATCGTACCATGCAGGTTCTTCCAAGTAATTAAATAGATCGGCATCCCAAAGCACTGCACTTGCTCCAAATTGAGTAGCACCATTGTCCGCTCTTACAATACCTTTATAGCGTTCGTAAGTATAAACATACTTATTTCCTCCTTTATTGATGACTGCCACACCACCCCATTGTAAGTTGTTTGTTTGTCCTGATGATCTTGACATTTGCGTCCAAGAATACTCCCCATTTCCATTACGAGTACCTTTATACACTCCAGAATTATCTTTATAATAAACTTCATTGGTGTTCGATGAATTGATAGAAAAACCAGCTCCCAAAGTCGAACCTGTATGTATTTTTCTAAAATAAGGAGCTCCGGTGTTGATTAAACTTACAATATCATCACATAAGTATAATCCCGTATGCGTGATCACATATAACCTTTTGTAATCATTCGGATCGGCATGGAATTGCCAAATACGATTCTTAGGTAATCCTTTTTTATCTGTTGCTGAAGTACCAAATGCTAATCTTTGCCAATTGTGATCCGGTGCATTTTTATCAATTACTTTGTACAATAAGTTGGAATTAGCAGCAGGATTACCTCCTCCGAAACCAGAAGCAGCATCCATTAAAACAATAGCTGGATTGGATGGAATAACATGAACTCCATGTCCATCTTGTACTCCAAATGTTGTTCTAGATTGTACCCAAGAACCACCATTGTCCCAACTTTCTAAAGCCAAGTTGTCTGCTTGTCCTTGAATCAAATAGTTATCTATACCCGCTACATCATAGGTGAAAGTGGATGCCGTTCCTCTACTTCTATAAAAATCTAATCCATTTAGAGATTTTACATAGCCTGTACTCACCACTCTCCAATCTGCATTACCTTTGGCGGCATCACCTGTGAAATACGATTGTTGAGACTGGGTAAATACCCCACGAGTATAACCTGTATTGTTCCATGTACCCGGATAATACGTTTTATTTCTATTGTTCGTCACATAGTAGTTCCATCCAATATCGTAGTTTAAAGCATTGCTTGTTCCGTTATGATACATAATTACTTGAAAAGAAGCCGATGGAGTCGATCCATTAATACTCACTTCTGCTTCGAATAATCCTTCGTTAGGATTTTGGTCTCTTTGACTCACCAATACATAATGCTTTGACGAATTATCGTCTTGATAAACAAGTGGCTCCCACATATTATGGCTATCCCAAGCACCTTTACCCAAATCTGTCCAAGTTCCTGAAGCTATATTTTGAGCAAACAGTCTTGTGAACCCTCCTTTTCTATACAATGCATATATCCATTTTCCATCTTTTGTAAAATCTGCACCCCAGCAATATTGGTTATCAATACCAGAAGGACCATTTACTTTAGACCAATTACTTCCCTTGTTGGTCGATTTATATAGACCATCGCTTGTGGCAATGTAAACATGATTGCTATTGGTTGGCAAGACTTGAATACTTTGCACTCTTGGATCACCACTGCCAAAGTTAGCCCACGATGAAGTATTCCAAGTATTTCCTCCATCATGACTATACCAAATTTGTTTTGTGTCGGTTGTTTCTTGAGGATAGTGCCTTAAGTGACCATCGTTTCCTCGCCAATTAATACCTGCATAGATATTATTGGTATTGGATGGATCAATTTCAATCACCCCAATAGTTTTGTCGGCCGTTTCCTGTACTAAAGTATAAGAACTTCCTTTGTTGGTACTTTTACTTAATCCTTTAGCATGACCAACAAAAAATTTGTTTCCTCTACCTTCAATTTTAAGGACAAAAGTGGTAGGTAAATCTTTACCAGACCAATTCCAAGAAGTACCATAATCGTTGGAGTAGTAGAAGCCCTCCATATCGGAAGCTACAAACATTCTTCCCGGTGTAGAAGGATCACAAGAGACCCCTTGTACTCTACCTCCTGCTCCAGGGTTGAGTTGTTGCCAATCTTGTGCATACGTTGAAATGCTGAAAAATAGCAAGACAAATAAGTAGTAATTCAATACTTTCATACTGGTTTTCATTTCATTAAAAAAACATAAGGCGTTAGTTGGTTGTGCCTCTAATTATAAGTGTAAAGAACACGCTATCAGAAAACTGATTTCTATTTTTTTAAAGAAATAAAGAAAATAACAATGAGTAGTATACTAGACAAATAAGGCCTATCATATATAAAAATTGACTTTATACCACGACAAATGACTTTAAATAAACATTGTATTTCAATGTGAGTTCATGATTAAAAAAAGAGGTGATCTCAATAATGTGATCACCTCTACTACATAAGACTTATATAAATTTTATTCTACAATTGCTGACAATTGAGTGTTAAACACTAGCTTACCTGAATTGATCAGATCTTTATGCTCAATGCTAAACCCTTTTAAAGTTTCTCCATTGCCATTAGTGACATTGTCAAAATAATCACCCTGACCATTTTTCTCTAAAGCAATTACTTTACCTCCATACACATATTCGTCTAAGTGTAACTGAACATGGTTGAATTTCGGGGTAGTTAATTGATAGGTTGGAATACCTGGAGCATCTGGGAAAATTCCCAATTGCGTCATCACTAACCAAGCTGACATTGTTCCCGCATCATCATTACCCGGAATACCAATAGGAGCATTTTTGAAATACTTTTCAGATTCTGCTTTTGTATATTTCTGAGTGTAATGATGTTTTTTATCCAAGTAGTTGAACAAGTATGGGAAAGTAATATCCGGCTCGTTTGATAAATCAAAATGTCCTTCCTCGAACAATGCCTCTAAATTCGTAAAGTAAGCTTCTTCACCCATTAACTCTTTCAACTCGTTCATAGCATGAGGAACAAAAAATCTATATTGCCATGCTGTACCTTCGCAATACCCTTTTCCTCCACTGCCTTTCCAACGGATATCAAAATGTCTGTCTAAAGGATTGAATGGCTCCATCCATTCTCCGGCTTTTGTCTTAGGACGGAAGAATTGAGTTTCAGCATCATATAGTTTTTTGAAAGACATACTTTGCTCATACATTTGTTTTGCTACATCATCTTTACCCAAAGCTTCTGCAAATTTTGAGATGGTATAATCAGCAAAATTGTACTCTAATGTAGTTGAAACAGGTCCCCAAACAATACCATTATGGAAAGTGAAATCCTTCGGATCTCCACCTCTATCATCTATAGGGCAATAACCTAATTCAATATAGTTTTTGATACCCGGACGAAGAGGATTGTTCTCTTTAGTTGTTGCTCCTTTTAACATGGCCTCTAGGGCAACATCTGTGTCAAAATCTGTGATACCTTTCATGTAGGTATCTACGATAACAGGAACAGCAGGGTCTCCGACCATTACCCACGACTCATTACCGTACAATTCCCATTTTGGTAACCAACCCGACTCTTTATACATTTCCAGCATTGTTACCGTCATATCTCTTTGCTCTTTAGGATAAAGTAAGGCATTTAATGGGTGTACGGAACGATAAGTATCCCATAAAGAATAAGCTGAATAACGTGTGTATCCTTCTGCTTTACCAACGCCCTCTTTTTCCATTAATGGATATTCTCCATTTATATCACTAATTACATGAGGCATAATAATGCTGTGGTATAAAGCTGTATAGAACACGGTTTTATCTGTAATATCTCCTTCAGCAATTTCAACTTTAGAAAGTTGTTTTTCCCATTCTGCTTTAGCAGCAAGCTTGATGTCTTCGAAAGAAAGATCGCGTTGTTCCTGTGATAGGTTCAACTTTGCATTGGCTACAGAAACAAAAGAGATACCTACTTTTACATCTAAAGTAGATGGTTTGTTATCAAATAATAGAGCAACGCCCACATCTTTACCAGATGCCTTTTTACTGTTTATTTCTTTTTGATCTTTGAATACCTTAATTTCTTTTGGTTCCCCAATCACTTCTAAGGCAAAATAGATTTTAGCAATACCTTCACAATCACAGAACTCACCATCCAATTGGTAACCTGTAATTGTACCGTCTTCTTCTACATTAATTTCTCCTCCTTTCATATGACTCATCTGAGAAGCTAAATCGATATACATATTCGATTTTTTCACTTCTGGATTGAAAGAGAAATTGTAACGAGCAGAACGTTTCGTTGCCGTCATTTCAGCTTTTAACTTATGCTGATTTAAGATGACTTTATAATAACCCGGTTCAGCGACTTCTGAATTGTAAGACGATTTAAAACTATCAGACGATAAGTCTAACTCACCCGTTGATAATTTGATCGGAATACTACCTCCACCAGGACATCCTACTCCTGAAAGGTTAATCGAACTGAATCCATAAATAAAAGGATCGCCATGTTCGTACGTTGCAGGAGTTCCAGCTCTTAATCTAAAATCTTTTGTTTGTGGGTTAGGAGAAGCCATACCCCAAGGTAATACAGCACCTGGATAAGTATTTCCTTTGTTTAGCGTTCCAATAAATGGATTTACATAATCAGTTACGCTTACAGTTTCAATTTCTTGTTGTTGCGTAGGGAGTTGAGAACAACTGCTACCTACTGCTAACACCAGTAAAATTGATAATAGTTTTTTACTAAAATATTTCATCTGATATTCCCTATTTTAAAAAATCTCATTGTACACATTTCATTTTCAAACCGAATAAATACTATCAATCTTTTAATAATTTGCTCGGATTGTATTACGAAAGTAGGCGATGGTAAAATAGAATCGTTTGCGATTCATTAATTAGAAGAAAAAGGGGTAAACAGAAGAAAATAGTTGTATAAACATAGTGTCTAGAGTGATTTCTAACTTCTGTGGATTCATAAAATCACAGAGGTTAGAAGAGAAATTACTCCTTATAAATACTAGACATTACCTTTTAAATTATGGCATATAGGACATTTTTTAACGCTTTAGCCTAATTGTACATCAGTTAGAAAGTTAGATTTAAGAATATACTTTATATCATTTTTCAATTTTCATATCCATCAATAAATCACATTAATTCTTATGCACTTTCTTAAAAGTGAAGTGGTCTTCCTTCAGGATAAAGTACATTGAAGCATGAAATTTTAATGTAATTATGAAACAACATCAACTAGTACTAGCTCTATTTGCTTGCCTGAGCTTTTGGAGTTGTACCGAAAAGGCTTCAAAACAAAAACGACCAAATATCCTTTTTATAATGTCCGATGATCATGCCTATCAGGCGATCAGTGCGTACGGATCTAAACTTATTCAAACTCCCAACATCGACCGACTTGCTGATGAGGGAATTTTATTTCACAATGCTTGTGTGACCAATTCTATTTGTGCTCCTTCAAGGGCAACAATTCTAACTGGTAAACACACACATATCAACGGAAAAATGGACAATGTTCATCCATTTGATACTACTCAAATGACCTTTCCGCAAATCTTCCAAAAGGCAGGATACGAAACGGCAATGTATGGCAAACTACATTTTGGAAATAATCCCAAAGGTTTCGACGATTTTATGATTTTACCTGACCAAGGAAATTATATCAATCCAGATTTTATAACTCCTGAAGGCGACACAACGCTTATGGGATATGTAACTGATTTGATTACCGATTTAACCATCGATTGGTTAAAAAAGAAAAGGGATGAAGATAAACCTTTTATGATGATGTATTGGCAAAAGGCTCCACATAGACCATGGTGGCCAAGAGCCGATAAATTCAAAAAATATTCTCAAATGTCATTTCCTGAGCCCGAATCATTATTTGATGATTACTCAGGTAGGGGCACTGCCGCTAAAACTGCAGAAATGAATATTTATTCCCATATGACTTACAATCACGATAGTAAGATTAGACCGGAAACACTTAAAAGAATGGGACAAATCGACCCTGATGTACCTTTATATAAAAATGGATTTACCTACCCTTACAACAGAGCTACATTAGAACAAAAAGCGGCATACGATCCTGTTGTTGATAGCATCAATTTGTATTTTGAAACGCATTGGCCAAAGATGTCTAGGGAGGAGAAAATGAGATGGAAATATCAACGATATATGCAAGATTATTTGGGTTGTATCGAGTCCGTAGACGAAAACGTAGGTCGCGTATTGGATTATTTAGATGAAAGTGGTTTAGCTGAAAATACTATTGTGGTTTACACCTCTGACCAAGGTTTTTACTTAGGAGAACATGGATGGTTCGATAAACGATTTGCTTATAATGAATCGTTTAAAACACCTCTCTTAATTCGTTGGCCATCTAAGATTAAAGCAGGATCAGTAAATGACGATTTGGTACAAAATTTAGATTTTGCTCAAACTCTTCTGGAAGCCGCCAATATTGATGCTCCTAATGATATGCAAGGTGAAAGCTTGATGCCTATTCTTACTGGAAATAATAAGGAATGGACTCGTGATGCCGTTTATTATCACTATTATGCTTATCCGGCTTATCATATGGTGAAAAAGCATTATGCTATTGTAAAAAAAGATTATAAACTTATTCATTTCTATGATGATGTAGACGAGTGGGAATTGTACGATAGACAAAAAGATCCCAACGAAATGAATAGTGTTTACGACGACCCTAAGTATGCCGATATAGTCAAAGAACTAAAAGGCGAGTTAGATGGGTTAAGAAAGAAATACAAAGTAATCGATTAAGCTAAAAATGGTCCAAGTGTTTTGCAAAGAGATACTTGAACCCAAAACTGTTAGAGATCTCCCGATCTCTTTATAAACAAACTATTTATTATGGTACAATTAACATCTTACCCCTTAGCAGTAATACTTCTGGTTATTACCATGCTCAGTTGGGGTTCTTGGGCAAACACACAAAAACTGACAAGTGGAAAACAATGGCCTTTTCAGCTTTTTTATTGGGACTACTCTATTGGTGTCATCATCATGTCCCTATTATTTGGATTTACAATCGGAACATTAGGGGATACGGGAAGGAGTTTTACAGAGGATCTTCTTCAAGCATCGACAACGGCATTATTTTATGCTTTTATTGGTGGAGTGGTTTTTAACTTAGCCAATATATTAATTGTTGCCGCCATCGATTTAGCAGGAATGGCCATCGCATTCCCTATAGGTATTGGTATTGCGCTTGTTGAAGGAACAATTATCAATTATATCAACTCACCTGTAGGTAATCCTATACTCATCTTTTCGGGAATGAGCTGTATTGTTATCGCTATAATTATAGATGCTTTGGCTTATAAGCGGCTTCCACAGAAGGAAGATACCAATTTCTCCAAAGGTATAATTATATCAGTCATTGGAGGTTTGCTTATGGGGTTATTCTTTTATCTTTTACAAGTTGCATTAGCTTCTAGTTTTGAAAACCCTGAAGCTGGTAAAATGGAGCCTTTTGCTGCTGCTTTTATCTTTTCGATTGGTATATTTATTTCTAATTTTATTTGGAATACTTGGGCAATGAAAAAACCTTTTAAAGGTCCAAAAGTAAATTATAGTGACTATTTTAAAGGTGGCTTTAAGATTCATATAGTCGGTATTCTAGGTGGAATAATATGGTGTACCGGTAATGTATTAGCCAATTACACCTCTGAAGTAGCAGGTGGAGCAATTGCCTATGGTTTAGGTCAAGGTGCCACAATGGTGGCTTCTATTTGGGGTGTATTTGTATGGAAAGAATTTAAAGATGCTCCCAAAGGCACCAACACTTTATTATTCTTTATGTTCTTATTTTTCATCATCGGATTATCATTATTAATCAGTGCAAGACTCACTTAATATCATGAAAAAAATTATAGTTATTGGTAGCTCAAATACAGATATGGTGGTGAAATCACCTAGAATTCCTGCACCCGGCGAGACTATCCTAGGTGGGAAGTTTATGCAAGTAGCAGGTGGTAAAGGAGCGAATCAAGCAGTAGCTGCGGCTCGATCTGGAGGACTCGTATCTTTTATTGGTAAAATAGGAAATGATACGCTTGGGAATGAAGCTAAAAAGGGGTTAGATAGGGAAAATATTGATACATCCAATATGTATGTTGATCCAACGAATCCTTCTGGGGTTGCCTTAATTTTTGTGAGTGAGGAAGGGGAAAATAGTATTTCTGTGGCCTCAGGAGCGAATGATACATTAAGTCCAGAAGACATTACCCACTCTGAATCTTTTATCAAAGAACATGATATTCTATTGGTTCAGTTTGAGACTCCCATGCCCACGGTAAGAAAGGCAATAGAAGTGGCTAAAAAACATCAACTAAAAGTAATTGTTAACCCTGCCCCTGCAGGTCAACTTCAAGAAGATTTATTTCCATTAATTGACCTTATTATTCCGAATGAAACAGAAACGGAATTGATTACCGGTATTAAGATTACTGATCATGAAAGCATGGTCAACGCTGCCGATCAATTATTGGCCAAGGGAGTAAAGAATGTTTTAATCACTTTGGGTTCAAAAGGAGTATACCTCAAAAATGAAGAGATGGATACTATTGTTCCCGCATATAAAGTCAATGCAAAAGATACTACCGCTGCTGGAGATACATTTTGTGGAGCATTATCTGTGGCATTATCAAATGATCAACTTTTGTTGGAAGCTATCGAGACAGCCAATGCTTCTGCCGGTTTATCCACTCAAAAAGACGGTGCCCAGACTTCAATTCCTTATCAAAAAGAAGTCATTGATTTTATGGAAAAGAACACTGCTAAAAAATAGTCTGATTCATCGATTACTCTTTATCAAAAAAGCTTCAATTTTTGTCTAGAAACTGACAAAAATTGAAGCTTTCTTTATTCAAGCCACTTTACAAAAAATCTATTTTTGTTTAGGTCTAAATACCTTCATCTCTTCTGGATTCGTTTCAATATATGCACCACCAATTAGGTCGATGCAATAAGGAATTGCAGGAAAAACAACCTCCAAACACTCTTTGATAGATTTAGGTTTTCCAGGTAGATTCACAATTAGTGTGCTTCCTCTCACTCCCGCAGTCTGACGAGAAAGAATGGCTGTTGGTACATACTGCAAGCTTACCTGACGCATCTGTTCTCCGAATCCAGGAAGCATTTTATCACAAACTGCTTCTGTTGCTTCTGGTGTTACATCTCTAAGTGCTGGCCCTGTTCCACCTGTAGTCACAATTAGGCTACAACCTTTCATTGCCATCTTGATCATACGATCTTCTAATTGATCTTGCTCGTCTGGAACTACTTTATAGACTTCTTCCCAAGGACAAGTCAACCACAGGTTCATCAGTCTTCTGACTTCTTTTCCTGGAAGGTCTTCATATTCTCCTCTGCTTGCTCTGTCTGATACATTGATAATGCCAATTTTAAGTTCTTTGTTGCTCATGGTTTGTTTGGATGTGATTTTTTGGTGGTTCAAATTAATCTTGTTTTGGGGGATTGTGCAAGTTTTTTTTACCATTTATTTGTAGGGGAAGAATGCGATTGGCCCTTACTGGGAATTGCACATAAAAAAACATCATCAAAAAATTAGATTATTTGATGATGTTCCATGTTTTTAATGTTTGCTAAATTAAGAAAGCTTCTCCTTTCTCAACACCTTTAGCTAAGTCTAAAATAGTAGTCTCTATCAGCATTTTATTGAGATCAGCTTTGATCCCTTTAAAATGATTGTGTAGTGGACAGGGTTTTTCGTCCGAACAATGTTCGAAACCCAAACCACAGCTAGTCATTAAATCGTCGCCGTCTATTGTTTCTACGATTTTATATAAGGTCACATTTAACTGATCTTCCAACATATAAAATCCACCTTTTGGTCCTTTCGCAGATTCAATTAACCCAACTTTTTTAATTTGCTGTAAGATTTTTGCGATAAATGGCTCTGGTACTTTAGTGTGCTCAGCAATTTCTTTGCTTCCTACTCTTTTACCCTCCTCGGTTTTTTGTGTAATATAAACCAAGGCACGAATGCCATATGTACATGCTTTTGATAACATCGGGTAATGGAAATTTATTTACGATATACAAATTTAACGGGTTTTATTACCAAAAAAGGTAACGAATTTCACCCAATAAAGATGATTGAATAAAGTTAACAACTCTAACTCAAATATAATAGAATACCTATTTGTCTTTTATTAAAAACAGATTAAATTTACGTTAACAAACAGAATTAAGTTCATTATCAGATATTTCTCTGCTACTCCTCTTCAACTCTTAAAGAGTTTGATAGAGTTTAGGTTGTATATCAAAGCCTGTGAGATACAGGCTTTGGTTCTAAATTTTAAAAATTGATAAGTAAAAAATTATATAATTTCTCTAAGAAGTGGCACAAGTACGTCGGCATTAGTATCTCTTTGATTCTAATTTGGATGAGTATTTCTGGTATCCTCCTCAATCATATCGATTTATGTGCTCCCTTTAATGTTTCCAACACTTTTCTCCCCAACGATTACCTTCCTGAACATTGGAACAGAGGGATGATTCGTGATGCCGAATTTATCGGTGTAGACACTGTTATTATGGGTGGAAATGCAGGGATTTGGTTGAGTTCTGATAAGGGTAAATCGTTTGATAAATTACCCATTGATTCTTCCTCTTATTACAGTAAGGTCAATGATCTATTTTTGGATTCGACATCAAATAGTCTATTGGTAGGTGCCTATGGCGGTTTGTATCAGGTGGATGTTCCTACTCAGAAAGTCAAACTGATTCCACTCCCATCAACTTATAGAGAAAAGGTGGTAAAAGTCCTTCCTCACAAAGACAACTTGATCGTCGTCACAGAAAATCATGTCTATAAAGGGAATCGTTCTACTTTAGATCACTTCTCTAATTTGAACATCAGTAAAGAGCAAATGAGCACCTATAATTTGATCTCCTATACTTTTGCATTGCATAGCGGTTGGCTTTGGGGAATGCCCGGTCGAATTGTTTACGACTTGGTCTCGGTCATATTGATCTTTTTGTGTGTCACTGCCTTATACATCACCTTTAGAAAGAAAAAGAAACCGACCGATAAAGCAAAGAAAAAGAAGGTCAATAAAACCATGGGATGGATGATTAAAAACCACACCAATATCGGTTTGTATGTTTGTCTATTCTTATTGATTATAGGTGGAACGGGCTTCTTTATGCGACCTCCAGCTTTGGTGGCATTGGTCGATGGTCATGTTCCTTTAAAATATGTCCCAAATGCTTTAACTGAGAATCAATGGTACCATAGTATTAGAAATGCTACGATCAATACAGATACAGAAGAACTCATTTTAGACACTAAAGAAGGTATTTATAAAGGTGATTTAAAAACTGATGCTGTATTTTCATTACAAAATTGGGACGTCAATATCTTTGTGATGGGCGCCACAGTATTTGATTATAAAGGAGATGGGCACTTTTTAATCGGTTCTTTTTACGGACTATTTGATTATAAAGAGGGCAATCCTTACTCCTATGATGTTGTTTATAATCAGTCGGTACCAAAATATGAAGGAATGGAACGCCCTGCCGATTACATGATCATGGGTTACTTCCAATCACCCGAAGGAGTACATTTTATTTCTACCTTCCAGCATGGCTTAATGTCCATGTTCAATGCGCCAGAAGATGCTTACTATCCTATGCCCAAAGCACTAAAAGAAAATTACGAATTTCCGCTTTGGAATTACATGTTCGAACTGCATAACGGAAGACTATTTACCTTCATCACGGGTAAGTACGGCATCTTATTTATACCACTTATCGCTTTGTTTTTCCTATTCATTACGATTAGTGGAGTACATGAATATATATACAGAAAACGCAAGAAGATTTTCAAATTTTTAACAAAACCAAACAAATCCAACTCCCTTTAATCTGAAGCGTTTTATATAATATATTCATCAAAAAAACTTATATTATGAAAGATTTATTCGAGTTGCTAAAAGGATTTGTGGCTATCGCCCTAGGTGTTGTATTAGTATTTGGTACAGTATTTTTAGTATTACCAAAAGATCATAATTTAAGAGCAGATGTGCCACAAACACATGTATACATCGGACAAGATGTACAATAGTTATAAAAATTAAGAAACTTATATATATATAATCCCGATCGTACGAATACGATCGGGATTTTTTTTATTTGAAATTGCTTTCTATATTCAAACTACCATAAACACACACTACACACATGCATAAACTTTGGACACCTACTAACACTAAGATTGAAAAGACACAGATGTATCAGTTTTTTCAAGAATTTTTAGGGGATCAAGAATACGATTATGAGCTTTTTCATCAGAAAAGCGTAGAAAACAATGAGGCCTTTTGGTCACTTATTTGGGATAAATATCACGTAAAAGGGGAAAAAGGGAACCCTCCCTTTATTGTTCCAGGAAAACATATTTCGGAGACACAATGGTTTCCAGAAGCCACTTTAAATTTTGCTGAAAACCTCCTTTCAAGAAAGGACGATAAAGTGGCTTTGGTAGGGCGTTATGAAAACGGCGACCGAAAAAGCATCACTAATAAAGAGTTATATAAATCGGTAGCTCGATTAGCTTATCAAATGCGATTGGATGGGGTGGAAAAAGGCGATCGAATTGCTGGGTTTGTCCCCAATTGCATTGAAGCTATTGTTGCGATGTTGGCCACGACAAGTATTGGAGCTATTTGGACATCTTGCTCACCTGATTTTGGTTATCAAGGTGTTTTGGATCGTTTCGGACAGGTGGCTCCAAAGATGATATTTACTGCCAATGCTTATTCTTATAATGGGAAAAAACATGGCTGCTTGGAAAAGGTTCATCAGCTTGCTGAACAAATAAGCAGTATCGAAAAGATCATTGTTTTTGAGTATTTAGATTACAATGTTTCCTTAGAAGATATTGTTCAAGCAGTGCGATGGAACGATTACACTGATAATAATGCAAAGGAAATCGATTTTGAACAGGTCGAATTTAATCACCCACTATATATTATGTATAGTAGTGGTACAACAGGTCAACCGAAGTGTATCGTTCATAGAACGGGCGGCGTGCTTTTGGAACATATTAAGGAACTTCGATTGCATGTTGATCTTTCGGAAGAAGATGTCTTCTTTTATTATTCCACTTGCGGATGGATGATGTGGAATTGGTTAGTCAGCGGCCTAGTATCAGGTTGTACTTTGATATTGGCAGATGGCAGTCCGTTTTATCCATCACCCAACTATTTGATAGATCTAATAGATGAGGAAAACATCAGTATTTTCGGGGTGAGTGCTAAGTACATTAGTGCTTTAGAAAAAGCAGATATTCATCCTATGAAAACCCATCGTTTAGAAAAACTTCGATCAATTCATTCTACAGGATCTCCACTTTCTGTAGAGAGTTTTCATTATGTCTACAATTCCTTTAAAAAAGATGTGGTGCTCAGTTCCATTTCTGGAGGAACAGATCTGATTGGTTGTTTCGCTTCCGGTAATCCCACGGTTGGTGTTTATGCCGGCGAATTACAATGCAAGGGTTTGGCACTTGACTTAGATGTTTTAGACGATAATGGGCAATCGGTTCGTCAAGAAAAAGGAGAATTGGTGTGTAAAAACCCTTTCCCTACCATGCCTCTCTATTTTTGGAATGATGAAGGAAACAAGCGTTACCACAATGCTTACTATTCACGTTTCGATAACATTTGGGCACAAGGCGATTTTGCAGAAATCACCTCTAATAATGGAATGATAATTTATGGTCGATCGGATGCGGTGCTCAATCCTGGAGGGGTACGCATTGGAACAGCAGAAATTTACCGACAAGCCATGAAAGTGGAAAGCGTAAAGGAATGTATTGCGGTCGGACAAGACTGGAAAGACGACTGCAGAGTGGTTCTTTTTGTGGTGATGAAAGACGGTTTTGAATTAAACCATAATATTCAAGATGAGATCAGAAATATCATCAGAAAAAATGCAACACCTCGACATGTACCTTCAAAAGTTATTGAAGTTACTGATATTCCTAAGACAAGAAGTGGCAAGATTGTGGAGTTAGCGGTGAGGAATGTGATACATGGTCGAGCAGTGAAAAATACTGATGCTTTACAGAATCCTGAGGCGTTGGAGTTGTATAAAGATCTTAAAGAATTACAAAAGTAATTTACTCGTATCAAAAGCCCAGAAAATGAATTTCTGGGCTTTTGATACAGAGTTTATTCTTCTCTAAATACTTGTGTTGTTTATTGGCAATTTTTAATGTGTATTTTTTTTACTCTTCCACCTCGACCAACCCAAAAAACTTCCCAATCTCTAAAGTGCTATTGTACCCCGTCTGAAGATAATATTTATAACTCTCATTATTGGGAAGATGATCCATTGGTAATCCGTGGTCTAATCCATCCATAATTACTTTTTGAATTAGAAGATTTTCTGATTGATATTTTGATACTTGAACAGTGTATTGATCATTTATTTTCTTAGAGGAGGAATGTAGTTCCATCCTCATAGGGTCTAATTGATAAAAATGAAAAAACTGTAGAAGTAGTTGCTCTGCGTTGCTTACATTCACCACCTTATCCCTATTTCCATGGATAATCATCATATCGGGCTTTTGGGTAGAGGTAAGTACATCTTGTGTCCAATTGATGGTACTCTTTTGCATTAATTCTAAAGCTTTCGCCATGCCAACACCATCAGTAAATGGAATTCCAGCAATGATACAGCCTGCATCAAACAATTCTGGATAGTTATGTATCATGGCATTCGCCATCACTCCACCTGCAGACAAACCATTGATATACACTTTTGAAGTGGGATAGTTCTTTTTGATGAAATCAACCATTTCTGTAATAGATTGTACTTCTCCACTTCCTTTTGTCACGTCTTCTTTGTTGTACCAATTGAAACATCCGTATTGTTGATTTTCCAGTTTTTGTTGAGGATAGATGACTCTAAATTTTGATTGATTGGCCAATACATTCCAACCACTATATTTTGCATATTCCTTGGCATTTTGACCACAACCATGCAATACAACCAACAAGGGTAACTCTTCATTATCACTACCATTAGGTTGATAAAAATACATATCAAGTTCTCCTTGATTCGTACCAAAATCTTCTATTTTCTGCATTTGTTGTGCTTCTATCGTATTGATGATTATCATTAGTAGAAAGGATAAAAATAGATATTTCATTTTAAGAAAGTTTTAAAGTGGATTCTTCTTTCACCATTATTTCTGCCTCTTTTTTAAGCGATACCCGATCAATCTTACCCGTCTGACCTACCGGAAATTGGGAAACCATCTGATAATGTTTTGGGTGTTTAAACTTTGCTAAATGTCCCAAACAGTGGGATTGAAGTTGGTCTTTCGATAACTCATCACCTTTTTGTTGAATCACAAAAGCAAAACCTACTTCCCCCCACTTCTCGTCTGGGACATAAGTAACAATAACATCTTTTACACCATCGCACAACATCAACACTTTTTCAACTTCAGAAGGATAGACGTTTTCGCCTCCCGAAATGAACATATGCTTCTTTCGGTCGACGACATAGTAAAATCCTTCTGCATCTCGGGTCAAGACATCACCAGTTTTAAACCAACCATTAATAAATGCTTTTTGAGTGGCTTCGGGATTATTCCAATAGCCCGGAGTAACTAAATCGCCTTTACAAACGAGTTCTCCTTTTTCGCCATCATTCACCTCCTCTCCATCATCATCAATAAGTTTAATTTGAGTATAAAAATTAGGCGTGCCAATCGAACCAATTTTTCGGATGGCATCATCATGATGTAAGGAGAATATATTTGGGCCAACTTCAGTCATTCCAAACCCTTGTCGGATATCAATTCCTTTTTCTTTCCAAAGATCAATAATACTTAAAGGCAAAGCTTCCCCTCCTGTAATAATGAATTGTAGTTTAGGAAAAACGGCTCGATTAAATCGTTTATGATCACACATCAACTTTAACATAGTAGGCACCAAGAACAATTGAGTGATTTGGTCGTATTGCAATAAATCAAAGACCAAATCGATATCAAAATGAGAAAGGATTGTGGCAGATCCTCCATGAAAAAACATAGGAGTTAGCATCACATTCCAACCTCCCGTATGAAAAGGAGGAACACAAACCAATGTATGATCTTGATCTGTTATGCCCAAACGAAGCCCGGTATTCACCGCATTCCAAAACATCATTTTATGAGTATACAAAGCCCCTTTTGGAAAACCTGTAGTACCAGAAGTGTATAAAATAAAGAGTGGATCATCTTCATCAATAACAAACTCTTCGAACAATGAAGTGGTAAGCACAGAGGACTTTTTAATAAACAGATCTTCTAATAAGGAGGTCATCATCAAATAGTCTACTGAAGGTAATTCTGACTTTTGAGGCACCTTTTCAATCCACTGATCTTGCACAAAAAGAAGCTTAGGAGAAGCATCATTTATAATGTATTTCAACTCACTTTTTGATAATCTATAATTGATTGGAACAAGTATAAATCCTACTTTCTGAGAGGCGGCTAACAAATAAATATATTCAATACAAAATTCAGCAATCACTCCTATTCGGTCTCCCTTTCTTAGTCCAGCTTCATAAAGGTTCAATGCCAACTGTTCACCCTTCTGGTTAATCGTCGCATACCCTTCCGTTCTTTTCTGATGAACACTATAAATTGCCTTCTTATCTCCTAAATAATCCGCCCATTTTCCGATCCAATCCTTACTCATAATGTTGTTCTTTTAAAGTTGATAAGCAATACTTCCAAAGGTCAGTCCTCCACCGGATCCGATAAGAAAAACCAAATCCCCTTTTTTCACTTTCTTCTTTTGAATGGCCTCGTCAAAAGCCATTGGAATACAAGCCGATCCCGTGTAGCCATTTTGATGCATTACCGTAGTGGTTTTCTCCATAGGTTGATCCAATAATTTCATCGTCTCAATAATGCTATTGATATTCAGTTGGGTGAAGAAATAATGATCGACCTCCGAAGGAGATATATTGATTTCCTCACAAAGATCTCGTGCCATTTTCGCCCACATTGTATGATTCAAATCTCCTGGAAACCTTTTGATAAACTTGAGTTGATGATCTCCATTTTCAATCACTTCTCGGGTAGTCGGTTGATGAGAAGCCCCTGCGTAAATACCCATCCAATCGGCATACTGTCCATGTGAAATCAAATTACTTGTTAAATACCCTTCATTCTCGTCTGTGGTGTGTCCCATGATAAACGCCCCTGCCCCATCAGCAAAAAGTGTGACCGTTTTCTTATCGGTTTTGTTCAAATATTTACTCATCGCATAAGCACCCAATACCAACACCTTGTTGTATTTCTTATCGGAGGCGATGTATTTATTGGCTATATCTAAAGCCGTAATAAAGCCTGCACAAGCAGAGTTGACATCAAAAGCAGCGGCATTTTTTGCTTGAAGTAGATCTTGAAGTTTAGTGGAAGTGGAAGGAGAAATATATTCTGGCGTATCTGTTGCGACAATAATCAAATCGATTTCCTCTACCGAAACTGCCGCATTTTCTAAAGCCGTTTTTGATGCTTGAACACAAAGGTCTAAAACGGACTCATCTTCTTCACACCAGTGTCTTTGATAAATTTGAGCGTTATTCTCTAACCAATCACTGACGTTTTCGCCTAATGCTTCATCAAAATATTGATTACTTATGGTTCGTTTGGGGACAAATATGCCTGAACCTAAAATTTTTGATTTTCTCATCTTATTAGAATTTAAACCACCATGCCGCCGTCTACACTCAATACTGTTCCGTTTACATAATTCGAGTCATCAGACGACAAGAATAAGTAAGCTTTAGCAATGTCTTCTGGCTTGCCCATCTTACCCAAAGGAATTTTAGATTCAATACCTTTTAATACTTCTTCAGGTACTTTTTGAGTCATCTCTGTGGCAATAAAGCCAGGGGCAACCGCATTTACATTAATTCCTTTTCGTCCTAATTCTCTCGCCCACACTTTGGTCATACCAATAACACCCGATTTGGCTGCAACATAATTGGTCTGTCCAAAATTACCGTATAATCCAACCACTGAAGACGTATTAATAATACGACCACTCTCTTGTTTCAGCATCTGATCGGCAATGTGTTTAGTACAATTGAAAACACCTGTGAGGTTGACATCAATGACTTGCTGCCATTGTTCAATCGTCATTTTTTTAAGGGAAGCATCTCTTGTTATTCCTGCATTGTTAACAAGGATATCAATTTTCCCAAATTCATTGATAAGATAGTCCACGGCTTTTTCAACCAACGAAAAGTCTGAGGTATCTACTTTCATAAAATGAGCACGCCCTCCTGTTTCACTAATCATTTGTATGGTTTCCTCTGCTTTTTCTTGATTAAGATCCCAAATAATTACCTGTGCCCCTTCTTTTGCAAAAAGTAGACTGGTGGTTTTACCTATGCCTGCGGCACCCCCTGTAATTACAGCGACCATATTGTTTAATTTATTCATTTTGTATTTAGTTTTAGATTATTCATAGTTCGTAGGGACGTTGCAATGCAACGTCCGTACAAACAATGGGTAATATCTCTTTATCCTACTAGTTGTTTTTTCCAATGAACCCTGGGATGTTATACTTTACTTCTAAAGAGAATAATCTACCTGTTGGAGGTGCTGCTGTAAATTCTCTCATTTCCGTATTGAAAAGGTTCGTTACCATTCCAGCGACTGTTAAGTGGTCGTTTATTTTATATCCTGCTGAAATATCGAATGTGATAAATCCGCCTAGTGGACCATAGTTAAAAGCATTCGCGCTTCTTGCATTTTCAACTACTGGCACCCCTCTATACACTAAATCTTGTGTTTTGGCTGCAATCTGATAACTCGAGAAGTAATCGTATTCCTGTACCCAACGTGAGAATACTGTACCGAAGAATTTCTTACCATGATAATTGATGCCCATCGATGCTTTATTAGTAGGAGCATTAATCAATAAGTCCAATGAATTCACTACGCCATCCTTATTAAAATCGTTTTCTTCGATGTTGTTTTCATCGATTTCATATCCAAAGTATGAATAGTTTAAAGTAGCACTCAATTTATCGCTGAAGTAATAGTTTACTCCTAAATCGAATCCATAAGTATCAAACTGACCGAAGTTCACGTAAGTAAATACCAAACCCTGCCAAGCATCATAAGCCGATTGTACGTTCTCGATAGGTTCATTTCCTCTTTTTGATGCTACACCAATATTTGTTACTGGGCTCAAGAAATTCTCCGACATATTGTAGTAAGCGTTGGCATCAATAAATAATTTATTCTTGATTGGCTGGCCTTTGTAACCTAACTCTATTGTCTGTAAACGTTCTACTTTTTGTTTTTCGACCATGCTTCCGTCTTCCATAGTAAATCCTTCAGCATTACCTAAAATTAGTCCACCGAATAAATCACCATACATGTTTAGAATTGTTGGTGCTGCAATACCTTGACCGTAAGTTAAACGCACTGAGTTTTTACCAAATGTCTGCACCACAGCTGCCTTAGGAAGTACGTTAAAACCATATACTTGGTGATTATCTGCTCTCACTGCAGCTACAAATTTAGTACCTGTTGGCAGTTTCATTTCTGCTTGACCATACACCCCTGTTTGATCGATAGTGATGTAATCATTTTCGTCTTTATCCAATAAATATGTGCCATGAGAATTGGCCATGTCTCTTTGCCATTGACCACCTACCACAAAGTTAAACAATCCGATTTCTTTATTGTATTGCACTTCTGCATTCCAACGTTTAGAATCATCAATAAATTTAGCACTTTCGAAAGCTGCTTTTCTTGCTTCATCTTCAGATAAACCTGCACCAACACCTGCATAATACCCTTTAGTATAATCTGAAATAGAATAAGTTTTATCTGTTTTTGATATCGTATGATATACTTGAGCAAAGAATCCTTTATAATTTAATTTGGCTTGTAAATAGTGTACTTGCCAATCGACTATCTGATTTCTACCCACATTGGTTGGGGCTAAATAGGTACTGTTACTACCTCCATAATTTAACGATAAATCCATATCATCAATAGGTGAATAGATCACTGAAGCTTCTCCTCTCAAGAACTCGAAGTTTCTATCCAAGTCCAATTCTTCTACAGGATTCGTAGGTGTTAGGTACACCGAATCCACATATTCAAACTCTTCTCCTCTTGAGTATTCTGCCGTCACTTTATAAGCAAATTTATCGCTTACCTTTTCTGCGTGTCTTAATCTGGTAGAGAACATACTTTGGTTACCCACGTTCATGGCAATAGTTGTTCCTTCGTGTTTACGTGGATCTTTAGTGATGGTGTTTAATAAACCGTTGTGCGCATTCGGACCGAACAAAGCCGCATTAGGACCTAATACCAATTCTACTTGTTCGATATCTTCCTTTACGGTCGTATTCATTGGTCCCAATGGCAAGCCTGTAGCAATTAATGTCGATAATCTACCATCAGTCATCTGTAAATTCTTAGCATTGAAGTTACTGTTAAAACCTCTCACATTAATACCATGACCAACAACACCCGCTCTAAAATAATCTACCCCTTTTTGTCTCGAAAGTAATTCTCCTGCCGTCATCGATGGCATTTGAGAGATGGTTTCTGCATTAATTACCTCAATAGTGGCAGGTGTTTCTGTTAGTTTTTCCGCCTTTCTAGAGCCAGAAATCACCACTTCATCAATCATAGTACTTGCTTCAACCATAGTAATACTAATATCAGAAATAGACTGATCTCCAACGGTCAATTTAGTGGTTTGTGTTTCAAAACCTATATAAGAAACTTCTATAGTCTGTTCACCTTTTGGAACGCCAGCTAACTGAAACATACCATCTGTTTTTGTTACTGTAATCAATTTTGTTCCAACCACTTTTACAGTGGCACCAATTAAAGCTCCTCCATTGGAGTCTTCAATTTTACCTTTAATAGTTAAACCAGTTTGAGCATGAGATTGAAATGCAAACAAAAGCATGCAGATCAAAGAGAGTAATAGATTTTTCATTTCAGTTTAGATAAATTACTTTAAATTAATAAAAATATGTTGGTTAGCTAGTTTAGTTGAAGTGAAATTAGTTTTATGAGGTTTCCACCTCTTTTATTTGTTCCGAAGATTTCGATAATCCTGTGATGAGATGTAGTACTACCGCTGAGCATATTGCAGTGATAATGGCAATGGCAGCTGCTACTCCAGGGTTCCTCACTTCCTCTTGCATATAGGGGGTGATCCTCCCATAATACAATCCAAAATGAACAACCACTGCGATCACCGCACTCGACATGGCCACTTTTGCTTTTACTCTTGGAAAGAATAATCCACAAAGCACAGGTATAAAAGCTGCCGAGAAATAAGCATATACTCCATTTTGAGCAAAAATACCTACACTAAGATCTGGTGCGATTAATTGTTGATAAGAGAACCCGAATGAGGTAATCATTAAAAAGATGACTACCCATTTTCTTGAGGCTAAATGTCCAGTTGAATTCTCATTTTTTGAACGATTAAAACGAGGCAATAGATCAAAACTTATGGTTGCAGTTAACGATTGAATCAATCCTTCCAGTGTCGACAAACCAGCAGATATTAATCCAATAGTGATGAAAAGCCCCAATCCATAAGGGAGTGTTTGATTTACATAGGTGGTCAGTACATTGTCTAATGCAATTCCTTGATCATTAAAAGTGAGAGACGGGAATGATAAACGTGCATAGAAACCAATAAAGATGACACTAAAGAAAAGTATCTCGGTAAAAATGGCTACCCACAAGTATTTTTTGACTTCACTTTCCTTTTTTATCAATAATGATTTTGTAATGATGTGCGGTTGACAAACCACGGCAACACCCACAATCACCTGACAAATTATCACCTCGAAAATATCTCTAAAAAGAGGGCTTTCGACATTGGTTAAAGAGACTAGATTTTGATCTATCTGTCCTAACTGATCGAAAAAGGAAACCTCTTGAATAAAATAGCGATAACCTGAAGCGAATAGGACGATAGAAATCACTATCATTAAAGACGCTTGCACCAAGTTGGTATAGACCATCGAATTTGCTCCGCCAAAGCCTACATAAGTAAAAACAAAAAGTATAAAAGCTATTAATACAGGTAATTCGTTCACGCCTAAAATGGCTGCAATTACTTTAGAAATACCTACACATATTAAAACCACAAAAGTGATTAACAATAGAGAAAGTACAGCAAATAAAGTAGTGAAGTTTTTGCTATTGTACTTCTTACCAATCCATTGTGCCATCGTTAAGGCTTTAATTTCTTTTCCTTCCTTACGAAACTTCTTTGTAAAGAAATAAAGACTTACTAATGTTCCTGCCGGTAAAAAAACACCTAAGGCTAGGAAGGCACTTAATCCATAATAAGCTACAAAACCAGGGTTGATAATAAAGGTGGCTGCACTTGTAATAGACGCCGCTAAAGACAACCCTAAGACCACTGGAGAGAAGTGGATACTTCCCAAAGCAAAATCCTTAGACGTCTTCGTTCCTTTAGCACCGCGTATAGCAAAGTAAGCCATGAGTAACATGTATCCTACAATACATAACCAACCCAATAGTTCCATAATAGTATTAATTTTCTGTGTTGTTTATGTACTCAATGTAGATATTCTCATTCCTTACATGCTTGATTTTCTTGTGAACATCAGATTCTTTTTGGTGAACGTTCGATTTTTTTAGGTGAGCATATTTTTAGCTTTCCATTTTAGGTAATTGGAAACTGAACGTCATGCCTTTTTGATTCTCGTTGGGTAATAATTGAAGTGATGTTTGATGAATTTTAAAATAGCTTGCGCAGAGCGATAAGCCAATACCTATTCCTTTCTCTCCATCAGTTCCTAGTTTAGTATAGTAAATTTTATTTTTGATTTTCTCTATTTCATCATCAGTCATACCTATACCATTGTCCATGACGGCAATTTCCATATGCTGCTTAATATTCTTGATTTTGATTTCTATTTCTCCATTTTCCGGACTGAACTTATAGGCATTATTCAATAGGTTCCTGATCACAAAATCGATCATTTTATAATCGCCATAAACCATAGAGTTTTGAACCGATTTGTGGTACGTAAACTGAAGCGACTTTTTCTTAAAGGATGCGGTATAGAGTTCTTTGTTCTTTTCAATAATCTCATCCATATCAAATAGCGATTTGTTGACTTGCCCTTCTTTGATTTGCATGGTCGACCATTCCAACAAATTCTCCAACAAAATAGAAAATTGTTGAAGCGTATGATTGGTATCCAATGTCAATTCCTTTCTTTCCTCTTCCGTCAGTTTATCATAATGCTGAGAAAGTAAATTTAAATAGGAATCGAAAGTGGCTAATGGACTCCTTAAATCATGAGATATGATAGAAAATAATCGGTCTTTCAGGTTATTGAGTTTTTGTAAAGAAGCTTCTGATGTTCGTAGATCGGCCACTGTTTCTGCTAATTCTTTTGTTCTTGCGGCCACTTCCTCTTTCAACTTCACTTTCTGATTAGAAATCAAAAGCTGTTTCTCCAAATACATATTCTCTTTGATACGTTCTTTTTCCTTCACCTCATTTAAAAGCTGTTGTTGCGAACGTTTTAGACGATCTGCCAAACCAAAAGAAAAGAGAATCACTTGAGCGACTAAACCTACCTCCGTAAAATATTCTGTAAATGGCAGGTCAGAAAGTAGACTGACCTCATGCATAATCAAGATGATTGCCGCACATACAAACAGTATATTGGCCATAAAGAAATAAAAGGCGGACTTCTCTCCTTTTCGGTACACGATGAAGGAGAATAATAACATACTCGATAGAATGCAGGCTCCAATTAAGCCAATAAATACCGTAGCTTGTTTTAGGAAATCATAGTCTGTAAAGTAACTGATTAACCCCATCACTATAGGAATAATATAAAGCAAGGTAATGCCGTTTAAAAATGTATTTCCTAATGGCAAGTGCTTCTTTAAATTAAGGTATTCTTTAGTAAAAAAAGACCGAGCAATACCGGTTATCGGCACAATAAGTGTGAAACTATGAATATCCCAAATAGCAGCATCAGACCATAATAACTTCCCACTTAAACGGTGAAAAAAGAGCAAGTACAAAGCACTCCCTACTACATTGACCACATAGTAAAAATAACTAATGTCTTTGATGGCTAGAAAAATCATGAAGTTGTACAATGCCATGGCGATGATTACCCCAATAAACAGTGTATGTATATAGTTACGCTCCTCCTTTTCCAAAAGGTATTCCTCTTTCGGAAGCAAAGTAAAATCCAATGCCTTTCCTCCGTAAATACTCACATGTGGAATAAGCTGAACAATTATTTTTTCTGTTGATGATGGTAATAAGACACTGTTATTCTCAAAAAAATCGTGGTAGGAATAAATATTACCATTCTTTCCAATTAGTTGAAGATTTGATGCATCATATACTAATATCTCCCCCCAATTATTTGATGTAAATACCATTTCTTTTCCTACCTCATTCTGAGGAATTGTCACCAATAACCAAAGACAATCTTCGTTCGATAAATGACTCCTTTTCTGCACCTGATTCGTATTTAAGGCACTCAACGCTTCCTTTATGGTCAACAGCGGAGCCTTGTCTTCGATAAGGGTAAAATCGATTTTTTCTGAAGGATGTTCATTGGCTAAAGTAGTAGAAATAAACATCAAAAAAATAATGGAAAAGAGAATAGATAGGTGCCTCATTATGAAAAAAGTATATGAGATGTTTAGGTAAATTAGTAATTAATCATTAATATTCAAATACTATAATTTCATAACCGATAAATACAATGCATAACATAAAGATTGTAATTGTAGAAGATGATTTAGTGATTAGCAAGAACCTAAAATTCACTTTAGAAGACTTAGGTTTTGATGTTTTATCACTTTTTAAAAGTGGAGAAGAATTACTGGATCAATCTCAAGAACTTCCTGATGTTTACCTTCTAGATATTGAACTAAAAGGCCCAATGAACGGCATTGAATTAGCCAAAAAGCTAAGAATGTCTTTTCAAGGACCTATCATTTTTATTACCTCCAAAAGTGAAGAAGAATTGTATCAAGAGGCCAAATCTGTCCGCCCTTCCGCATTTCTAAGAAAGCCTATTGATAAGAATATTTTACGTTCGAGTATTGAATTGGCCATACAACAATTAGAACATGTTACTCACGAAGAAATCTCTTCCAATACCTCTACTTTTGAGTTAGACGATGCCATTTTTGTGAAATCTAAAAATCGTTTGTTGAAGATTATCGTCAACGATATCAAAGTCATAAAAGCGAATGATATCTATGCTTTGATTGTGACGAAGGAAGGTCAGTTTTTAGTGAATTATTCCTTAAAATCTTTAGAAGAAAAATTATCAAAAGACGCATTCTTTAGAGTACACCGCTCCTACATTGTTAATCTAGAATCCATCGAAGGGATTGAAGACAATCATGTTTTAATTGATGGAGAATATATCCCCATCGGTAAAAAATACCGTGACCAATTAATGGGATTACTCAAAATATTATAAAGATCATTTGATCAATTTTAAGCATAAAAATGTCCCCCAAAGTGTGTTATGGGGGACTAAGCATATAGTTAGTCTAGGTTGTTCATAGTAGCGACACAATGATGTGATCCTACAACATAATTTTCCTCATTATTACTTTTTAGACCAGTTAATTGATTTATTAATCATCCATAAAAAACCAACTTCACCGGTCACTGTCACTGCGGTTTCCATACCGACTTTCCATCCTCGATTACCTATTGCATAATAAATATCTATCCAAGCATTACTCCTGTTCCAATCTTTCATCACATCGTAAGTGCTTGTAAATCCTACCGTATAATTGAATCGGTTATAGGTCTGAATATCTACTCCAGAGACAAAACCAATATTTTCTAAGCGGTTTAAATCTTTTCTAATCGTTAAATAGGGCATAATTTTATCCGATACCTGATACCCATAACCCAATGAAAAAGAATAGTTTCCTTTCATTGCTGGATTTTGTGTATCTGTGGTCGGATTTACTGGAGACATCCAATCGTTTACGCCAAAACGGACGTTTAGAAAGTGCCTTGAATCACTCTTCCCTAATTGTTGCCATGCAGAAAACTCATAGGACTGATCCCAACCTGCCAATTGAAAAATGGTTACCTGTGCCTCTGCTTTTTGGGTGCTTCCCCATAATAGAAATAATAGCAATAACAGTTTTGCTGAACCCGTAGTTATTCTCCTCATATAATAGTAATGATAATTTGTTCAATCGTTTGAATAGTTACGGTAAAAAATAAAAAAGAGTTCAGATTATTCTGATAATGAATGCTAATACATATAGGGATTTGGTTTTTCAATGGGTTGTGTATTTCTGATAGAGGTATAAATAATTGTTTTTTGTATTATTGCATTACTTTGATTATCAAACTAAAACTCTTTCGATTTCTACCATGCAAAAGACTATTCTCTTTTTCCCCTTATTGTTTCTTATTTTTTTAAAATCAAATGCTCAAAATAAACACGATTTTTTCTATTTCGATACCCTCGATTATCATCAATTTGATGTTTTGAAGGAGGATATTGGAGATGCTCGTGTGGTACTTTTGGGTGAGCCCGATCACATTCATGGCAATGTATTTTCAGCAAAATTTGAAGTCATGAAAATGCTCCATGAAACAATGGGGTTTGATATTGTTGTATTCGAAAGTGGATTTTATGATTTAAATAAATCACATCAAGCAATACAAGAAGGTGAGAGTGTAAAGTTTGCTTATACCAATAGTATTTTCCAGATATGGCATGGGAACGAAGAGTTTCATCCTTTTATGGATTATGTAGCCGAAAAATATGATTCTATTAAAGTCTTAGGAATGGATAATCAGTTAAGTGGTTATTATGTAGAAACATACCTAAGAGAGGATTTCTTACCGTTTTTTGATAATGATTTGAGCTTTGAGGAATGGAATGATTTCATGGTACATATCTATGAATATAATTTGCCTTCAGCCTTTGATATTGATCGTTTTATCGAAATCACGAATCAATTAAAAGAAAAAGTAGATAAATCCTCTTCCCATCAGAAAGACGATTTAGTGCAGACTTTATACTTTTTGATAGAAACAGCGAAAGACTATTATTACAATAAACCAGGTCAAAAAACGAAAGAGGAATTCAAGGCAAAAGACAGTAATATCAGAGACCGACTGATGGGTGAAAATATGCTCTATCTTTTGAACAAATATCCAAATAAGAAAATGATCGTTTGGGGAGCCACCGGGCATATTATGGGTAGACTGAAAGGGTACAACGAGGAGTTAGACGAATTCTATCCTATGGGTAGTTACATTAAAAATGAATTAGGAGATGCTGCCTATGTTTTGGCATTTACAGGAAAAATTAAAGATGTAGATCGGTTTGAAACTATAGAAGAAGAGTTTTATGCAACAGGAAATAAATATGGGTTTTATCCACTACATTCTTCTAAAGAAATAAGCAGTACCGTAATTAGCTATGATGAACCAAAAAATGTAAAACCACTCACAGCAGATTGGTCACAAGCTTTTGATGGAATGTTCTTTGTCAATCAACTCAAATTGGCAAAACATAAGGTATATGATTGTGGAGAAAGTTTATTAATTAAGCCGGTAGAATTGCAAAATGATGCTTTAAAAACAACTTACTCTTTCCAATTAGAGAATACAGAGGAAGTTGTTATACCAACCATCTATTTAAAAGATAAAAAGTCCATTAGAAATCAGATTGGTATTGTATACGATGAAAAAACAAAGAAAATACTCCCTTCAGTGAGTGTTGTGACGACCAATTCCAAAAGAGGTACTGCCACAGATATGAACGGAAAATTTGATATCGCCATCCCTTCACCTCAAGATTCCATTATCATTTCTTCAATTGGTTATGAAACTATTAAAATTGCTCCCTCGGATATGGATTTAGAAATCTTTCTTCAACAAAAAGTAGATGAAATGTCGACTTTAACTATATCAAGTGAACCTTTGACAGCTAAGAGTATTTTAAAGAAGGTAATCAAATCAATTCCAAAAAATTATTATCAGGGACCGTTTACCAAATACTTTGATAATGAATTTATTCATACCTACCTAAAAGATGGAACGACTTCCTTCTATAAAATAAATTTTGAAGTCTACGATAAAAACGGATACAAATCGGAGATGATGTTTCCTATGCGATATACAGGTTTTAGAAAAGTTTTAGAAGCTTCTTCTTGCCCAATCGATTCCATAGAAAATAAGCCTTTGGTTTTAACAAAGTTAGATGAGAAGAAAATGAATCTTGCCCAATATGGCAATTATTTATTAGGCTATGATATCGTTAATGTTAGACATAACAATTTCCTAAATATGAGTAAGTTCGGTAAATACGATTTCGAATTTTCTGATGTTATTTTTATCGATGGAAAAGAAGTATATGCCTTAAAGTTTTATACTGAAGAGAACAGTTTTAGAAGCACAGTTATTCTAGAACCGAAAACTTTTTATGGCACGATTTATATAAATGCTGAAGATTACGCCATTACAAAAGTAGAGTATTCAGTCGTTCACGATGTAGAGAGGTTGCAACATTATTACCCCTTCCAAAAATATCCATTAGAACCTCTCTCTTTCAGTAATCTATCCGTGACCTACAAAAAATATAAAGACGGTTTTTATTATATAAATGATATAATTGCTGAAGCTAATATTCCAGGAAGACCTACTTACAGCCACCTCAAAGTGATGAATATCGAAATTGGTGAAAGAGACCGTGAAGAGGGGGAGTATCATTAAACTCCCCATTATTTTTACTTTGTTAGAATAAAGTAATCATCGATACAATCATCAAAATTGGTTGCTCCACTGATGTATTTATTCAGAAAGATGACTTCTTTTCCGATATCTTCGAACGTTCTATTTCCAGAATTCTCAACAACACCTCCCTTGTAAAGAGTGTATTCGTCTTCTATGATTTGAACAGTGACCTTGTTCTCATCTTTTTGATACGTCCCTTTGAAATTATCAATTAATAATTCAAATTCTGCTTTATCCTCCTCCAAATACACACTTGATACATAATTAAGTTCAAAGGTATTGTCTGAGTAAAGTTTCAAATTCGAACCACCACATGAGAGAGCATCAGTAATGTTTTCTGAATATTCGAATAATACTTGTTTGTCAACTGATCCTTCTTTGGCTTCTCTGTTACAGGACATTAGCACTGCAAATAATGCAATACTAAAAAGATTAAGTTTCTTCATTCGTTTAGTTTTTGATAGATATTAGGCTTTAAGTTTAACGGAATGAAGTTCAGCTGTAAATTTTTATAAAATTAATAGAGTTAGAGAGTTCGAACAATGATTTTGATTATTGAGGTTTGGTGTTGTTAGTCGAAAAAAAGCAACCCGAAGGCTGCTTTCTTTATCATTATGTAAGAGATAAATTGATTAATAATTTAGCTCAATACCTTTTACCTTCAACTTAGAACCCACGCCACCATTAAAGTTTGCTCCATCAGCAGATGAGGCAAATACAATAATAATATGTGTAGGGTTAGCCGTTGGATCTTCATAGAAGCCTTGTTCTGGCATTTCTTCATTGGCTGCACTTGGCATCATAAACGTTTCTAAAGAAGAGTGATTACCGTACAACATCGGGATATCCAACGTTTTAAAATCACTCATATCTTCGTCAGAACGGAACCAACCTGTCGCTAAACGATAACGCTTTTCGTCATCTCCGCTGCCTTCTCTAACCTGAAGAATCACATAAACATCACATTTATCTATAATGTTATCTCCGTATATTTTCGGTTGATATTGAATATCTGTGGTGAAGGAAATAGGTCGATCAGTAAATGGAATACCAAAATCTGTTCTAACATCTGCCAAACCACTACCTTGAATATCTCCAACAAATAAAGACCCTGCTGCGATCACACCAACAGCAGTTTTTGTTTCCAAAACAGCATATTCTGGAGCCTCCATAGATGGATGAGGCAGTACAGTTTGAGGATAAGTCTTGATCGTTAAATCAGCTGCTCCTTTATCGCCCGATCTCCAAATGTTTTCATCCAGAGAATTTCCTGGAAGGTAAAACGAACGAGGATCTGTTCCTTCTCTAAACCATGTTTGGAAATCAGAATAGGGTACTTGATCTCCTTCAACTACTTCGCCATCATGAAGTACATTTACTGTCCAAACTTCTTCATTATTGAAAGTGAAAGTCACAGGACCTGAAAAGTCATGTGTTACAGATGGATCTGGGCTTACAGATGCAGTGGTTGGAGTGTATTCAAAAGATGTAATTGTTAGATCACTTAAATCAGTACCTGTTGGCATGGTTACTCGAATGGTTTTACTTCCATCGTTAACTACTGATTCTATCTGACCTTCAATTTCGAACTGTGTCACGTTCACTTCTTCTGCTGCAGTTTCTACGAACACTTCCCAGAAATATTCTTGGTAAGTATCGATTTTAAAAACTACTTTTTGAGAAAAGTCTGTTACCTCCAATGGATTAGGGCTTACTGTAGCTCCTTCCGTAATGGCCACACTATCTACCGTAATATTAGTAAGGTCCATATCATCTGGAACTCGTATAACTACCTTTTGCTCTTCTGGTGAAATTAGTGTTGCTCCAATTTGACCTTCGACAGTAAAGTGAAGAAATTCTCCAAAAATAGTTGGATATGGAATATCGTTTTCGATACAAGATGTGACCAAAAATACAACGGTCAGTACGGTTAATCTATATAGTTTTTTCATTGATTTATAGGTAGAATGCTAAGCCAATATTTAATGAGAAGATGTCGATATTAAAGTTTGCTTTGTTTATTCTTCTATCGCCCTCTTCTACTTGATTTTCCACTTGTTTGATCCATTTGTTCGAGAAGCCTAAAACGCCAATCGACACCTCTAATGCGACCATATCATTAATGAAAGCTACCATACCTGGAGCTACACCAATATTTAACTCGTTAATCGTAGAGTAAACGCCATGTGTCTCTGCAGGGGTACTTCCAATCGTCATTTCTTTCGACTGACCATATCCATACGATAACCTCACCTCGTTAAATAAACCGAAACGTGAGCTATTCCCTAATGGGATATAGTTTCTGATAAAAAATGTAGAATAAAAGTTGTGGGAAATTTGATGTGCCCCATTGATATTAAACGACAAATCATCATCGATAACAATATTCATCTGATCGATATCAAGATTGCTTCTTTTATAGGTAAAACGACCACCTATGGCAAAGTTATCCTTTAGGAAATATGCAAAGAATGGGCTTACCTGAAAGTTATAACCACTACCGTCCCAATCTTCCATAATCAGAAATTTGTAGTTGTTATTGTCGTGCTCTGAATAATTAAACGTGGATCCTACTAACCACTGACCTTTGGGGATGAAGGTACGGTTTACAATACCACGGTCGAACATTTCGCTCCTTTTTACTTTTTCCTCTTGGGCGTATCCATTTTGATAAAAGCAAATGAGTAAAAGTACGCTCAGTACTCTTAAAAATTTAAGATTCATTTTAAATAGTAAATTTGATTTAATTGTTTGTTGTTCACCCATCATCATTAGTAGATGCCCCCTCAATATGAGGAGACACCACTAACTCTGATAAATTATTTTTCGTATCCTATATTTAGATTTTTAATGTCGAATATAGTTCCTTTCGCAGCAGATTTTTTATCTGCCCCGTGTGCCGAAGAAGAAAATACAATCAGTAAATGCGTTGGCTTTGCATTTACATCAGGATAGAATCCTTCTTCTGGATTCTCTACAAAATTACGTTTTGGTAACATGTAATTTTCTAAAGAGCTATCATATCCGTAAACCACTTCTAAATCTGCAGTAATCCATTCTGTTTTCTGTTCATCAGATCGTAACCAAGCAGTGGCTAAACGATAACGTTTATCGCCCTCTCTTACCTGAAGAATTAGATAGGCATCTAACTCGTCCATTTTACCATCATACATCAAAGGACTGTATTGATACTCGAAACTGAACTTAGTTGGTCTTGAAGTAAATGGAATTCCAAAATTGATTTTCACTACATCAAAACTACTTCCTTGAATATCTCCTAAGAATAAAGAACCTGCAGCTTTGAAACCCATAGCTTCGCTGGTTTCTAAACGAACAAACTCTGGGTTATCCATAGAAGGTTTTGGCAATACCGTCTTCATATACTGAGATATTATTAATTCGGCCGCTCCCTTATCGCCCGACCTCCATGGAGAATCGTTTAAACTATTTCCTGGTAATTGATAATAGTTATTTCCCGATCCTACTTGGAACCACGTTTGGAAATCGATATATGGCACAGGTACTATTTCTTCAGTTGTAAACTGTATCACTTCTCCAGCCACTTCTTCAGAACTGTATGCTCTAAATTCATAATCTGTATTGTGTTCCAAACCTAAAACTTGAGCAGAGTACAAGTGATCGTTTTCTACATCAATTGCATTGATTATTTCCCAATCTACAGCTCCCACTTTTCTATATTGGAAAACAATTTCAGAGGTTTCTAGGTCATTATATTCTCCATATAAATAGGCAAATTTAGCCCATGCATCCACAGATAATGTTCTCACATTTTTACCTAAAGGAATGACTCTTAAAGGTGTTTTTACAATATAATTGATGCCTTCTTGGTTACTTGCCTTCCATTCAATTTCATGAATAAGTGGCTGACTACCATTGGTAGGTAACTTCTTTGTCAATTCAGATAAATTGATGTTCACTTCGTTACCTACAGTCGAGACAACTACACCTAATGCATTTAGAATTTGTAATTGTTCCTGAGTCGGATGAAGTATATCAAACTGTTTCGGTAAGCCTTGGTCTGCAAAATAAGTACTTTCTGATGTCCACATCACAGAAGATAAATCAACAGATGCATCTACCTTTAAGATCAACTCCATTCCATCGGAGTATCTAATGTTAGGAGGATTATCAAAATCGAATTGCTCACTTGTAATTACAGGAATATGATTCGGGTGGATAGGCATTTCAAAATCCCACTTTTTATCATTGGTCGATTCATCCACTTTAATATTGATGTTGGCCGAACCACCGATACCTTCCAAATCAAACACTACATGATAATGTTCCCTTGGCTTGATATCTTCAATGAGCATACTTCTAGAGAATTCATTCCCTTGAAGGTTAGTGACATTGATTGTGAAATGAAGCGTCGAATCTGGAGTTATTTTAAAGTAACCTGCTTTCTCTTCTTCTTTTTCAAAAAGTAAGTTTCCTTCCTCTGTATGTACCTCTACCGAGAAATCTTTAAATCCATTTTTAATAAAGTCGGTATATCCTACAGTTACTTTTACATTCGATTGAGTACACAAAACGTTCACTTTATTCGTTTGATTCCCCTTGATAGAAAACTCTGTTTCACCTCTGTAAATAGCATAATCAAAAGCAGCAGGAAGATCATCTCCCGAAGCCACTTTAATAGAATAACTACCTTCTCTTAAAGGTAACTCTGAAGGCATTTCATCATATCTTTCGAAGTAATGAACAAGCTCATCTCTTTGATTATAAATACTGATATTAAAATGTTCGACATTAGTTCTTGCAGATGACATTTCCTCTATCACCGCTTGTCTACTAATTTCTAAAGAGAGCGTTCCTTCTGCTAGTTGTTCATCGTCTTTCTTATGGCAACTCCACATCAAAAAGACGATAAGGAGCAGCCATAAAGACTTTAAATTATATCTTTTCATGATTATGGAATGACGTTAACTGTTAGTGTTTTTACTTCTTCTTTTCCATAATTATCAATCAAAGTGACATGGAAATGATGTGTTTCGTCTGTCCCAAGCATGGTTAAAAGAGGCATAAATTCAGTTAAATCAAATTGTATTTCTTTTTGATTTTTGATAGGAGTATCACCAATAAAACCTAAAGCTTTTAGTGCTTGTCCCAATTCCGAATCAGGGTCAGTATTGGCAATATCAAACTCTTCTACTAAGCCTACACTTTCTAACTCTTCTGGAGTAAGAATGTCCGATTCAATTCTGATTTTTAAAGCATCGATACCATTACCCGCTTCAATATTTAAAACAACAGCAGGTTCATTTCCTTCAGAAATTTCTAGTGGTTGATCAATATCAAAACCATCCCCTTCGATACTGATAATAGCATCCGGATCAAGATCTTCGTTAGGTACATCTAAATCGATTTCTTTATCGTTTGTTGTATCATCAATTTCAATTGAGATACCGCTATCACCCACTTGTGGGGAAAAAGTAATCTGATGATGATCTCTAGCAGCGACATCTTTAATTGTAAAGGTTTTTGAGAACGTTTGATCATCACGAGTAATCACCGTCATTTCTAATTCCAAAGGATTTACCTGAAAGTATCCTGGACGAATTTCGGCTTTTGTAAAGTCCAACATTCCTAATTTCATACCGTTGGAAACAACCACATGATAATCCTTAAAGTAAGTTTCAAAATTTGGATCATAATTCACACTCACCTTCATATTCGATAAAGTACAAGTTACTTCTACATCTGAAGTTTCGTTTTCTTTAACCTCAAACGTTGTGGCTCCTTCATAATAAGGTGCATCAAAAGCGGCATTTTCTTGTTTTAAATGCGATAATGCTTTAATAGAATATTGCCCAATTTTCATATCAAGACGATTAGGCATCTCTGAAAATTTCTCAAAATACTTTACCAAAACACCATTCTCATTTCTAATTTCCACACAGAAATCGCTAATATCCATTGTTCCCTTAGTTCTCGCATAGGTAACAGGAATTAAAGAATCGTCACCCTCAATATTAAAAGCAACTTCTCCTTTTTTGTGTCCAATATCTAAATCGGCAGATTCCATCATCCTACATGAAAAAATAGATGATGCTAAAAAAATGCTGATAACGTAAGTAATTATATGCTTAGTTTTCATTGTTATCTTATTTGTATTCTAGTGATAATTGATCAACCAACAGTTCGCTACCTAGATTTTTCCCATCTCTTGATTCTGTTTCTAGTTCTCCTTCAGATTTTGTGGTTGATTTGATATTAATCGTTAAGTGTGTCGCCTTCAAAGGCAGTGTATATTCAAGAGGAATATTGAATTCTTTAAAATCATAGAAGCTTTCGCTTTCAATAAATTCTTTATGAGCTAGAACCGTTACATTTCCTCCATCTCTATTTTCTACAGTCACCTCTATAATAAACTGATCATCATTAAATGGCTGATATTTATAAAAACCTTTTAAAGCGACAGGTCTAGAAATGAAAGGAATACCATATGTTCTAGTTTTTGATGATTTATTGTATTCTCCTAAGAACAATTCAGCTGCTGCTTTATGAACTGGATTGCCTGCTTTACTACCTTTACCATAACCAACAGTATAAAGTTTAGCCGAATAATTTCCAGATTTTGCATCTCCATCCCTAACTGTACTTGATAAAGTTTCGTAAGGACTATTTGTAAAAGTACCTCTATGACCTGTTGTTGTTTCGTTAACAGTTGCCCAAGGGCTTCCATTTTTTGAGTTCCAAACATGGTGTAAATAAACTTGAGATATAATCCCAAATCTCTCTAGTACCCAATCCTCGAAATCATGATTAGGAATTCCTAAATCCTCTTCCGTTTTAGCTTCAGCAATGCTAGAACTATTCAAGTTTTGCACCGCTTTAAACTCATACTCTACATTATCTTTTAGCCCCGAAACATTAAATACTAAATCCTTATCAATTTGACTGATCGGAGTCATATTTTTTAACCATACATCACCTGATTTTTCTTTATAAGCGATGCCCACAAAATCTGGATTTCCCTCTTCAACATTTACATGAACATCAGAAGAATGAGACCACGTTTCATAATCATTGATAGACGCATGAAGTATCGCTGGATTCACTTTTATATTAACAGGTAAATCAACCTCTGGAAAGAAATAATCCTGAATCAAAAAGTGTATTTGATAATCTTTTGATTGATTCTCGTCAGATAAGAAGTATTTTAAACCTTCCGTTAAAGAAATACTAGCTGATGTTTCCCCGTGGATTTTATCCGAATAAGTGATTCCCTTTTCTGCTAAAAACGTTTTCTCACTTTCCGACAAATCAGCAAGGTTAATCATCTTCGGCCATCCTCTTTGAAGCATTTCTGCGTCATCAACCACCATGATTAATTGGGTGATGCTACCAGGAACTTCGAAAGTTAGGTTCAAAGGTGTAGTAGTGCCTTCCACAAATTCAATCGGTGCTTCAAGATCAGTATCAGAATCCATTGTTGGAAGATCCATTTCTAACCAATCTTGCGGAATGGTAAAGTGAATTTCTTTGTAGTCTGTCGATTCATCTACTTCAATATCAATACCTGTATCACCTTCTTCGGTATTGAAATTAAAAATGTAATGATCTCTTGGTGCCACCTCATCAACACGATGTGTTAGAAGTACTCTTTCTTTGTTCTCATCAGTTAGTGTGTAGACTGTTACCAGCAGACTACTCACATTAAAGTAACCGCTTCTACTTTCTTCATTTGTAAAGTGAAGGTTACCGCTTTCATTTTGTACTAAAGCATAGGCTTTTGGAAAAACCTCTTTAAAATTGTCAGAGAAAGTGGTTGAAACTTTGATATTCGAGAGCGCACATACCACATTTACTTGTGTATTACTTAAATCATTGATTTCAAATGATTTGATACCAGCGTACGTTGGTGAATCAAAAGCTGCTTCTTCCATAATTTCTGAAAAAGCTTCGGCTTTATATTTACCAACAGCTAAATAAATTTGTTCATCTACTTCATCATAACGATCGAAACTTTTTACAATTTCATCTTGATCATCTTTAATGTTGATAGTAAATGATTGAATTGATAGATCGGGAGTTTGTCTAAGATTACTTTCGTTCTCCTGGGTTAGTTTTAGTGATACAGAACCTGAACGACATTCTAGCCACTCAGTTTTCGTACAGGATAAAAAAATAAAAAGTAACCCAAAGAGACAAAATCTCCTAAAGTTAAGTTTACTCATAATTTTGGTTTTCTCTAATGGATTAGAGTATGATTTAGTTTAATAAAAAAGACTATTTTGTCCTCAAGGAAGGTTATTGCAATCGCTTTTTTAGATTTTGATTTTTCTTAGATAATAAATTAGGTTTCTCGATCAAAACTAATTTAAATCTTTGGTTTTTACCTCATTGTCATTTAATTATTAACTATTTTTTAAAGAATAAAAACATAAAAAAAGCACACCCAATATTTGAGTGTGCTTTCGGATAATAAATTGATAAGGTGTAGAGGAGTAAACACCTTCTCTGCATTAACTGTTTCGATTATCTTTTTCCATTTTAGCCTTTTCTTTTAAGGCTTTAACGTATAATTTTCTTTCTTTTTTAAGTTCTTTCCACTCCTTTCCTTTGACACAATACTGATAATCTACATCTTTCATTGTACCTACCGCTTGTGACCAAGGTAAAGGTGTTACCGCTAAGAACCACGGATTTACTAATAATCCAATTGTGCCTGCTCCCACTGCAAAAGTTTGAGAAGTCCTCGACTTTTTATGTCTTTTAGTATTGTAATACTTTAAAACATCTTCGTCTATTTCTTCAATTTTTGCATATTCTTCCATAAAATCTGCTGTCTTGTCGTATGTATCTAAAGATTCATAGCGCACATGATCAATATCAGACTTTAAAATTTCATGTTTTTCTTTATTTCTATAGTAAACAATCTTATTTTCGTCTGACTCTTTTTTACCTTTTTTCCACTCCGACTTTGTAATAGAAACAACGTCACCATTTTGAAGGTGAATATTAATATTATCTGCTTCTGTCGGGATAGAAATGGCAGAAATTATAGACTGGGTAATTATAGCAATCGGCATCTGAGAATATTTTTAATTCTGTAATCAAGTTTTGATACTACAAATATCTTCTTAATTATTTTGTTTTATTGGTCATATTTGATTTATTTTAGGTCAAAAACCACATATTTATGGATAAGATATTTAGAACTACCGCTAGTGGACATAAAAGTTCGGAAGAGACATTACGATTAATTAATGAACAATTTACTTCAGCTTCTTTTGATGGGTATCATTTTCTTTATGAAGAGGGTGATTATTTTATCAATTCGCAGATTTATCCAGATCTAACCGAGGTAGAAGTAGGTGTTACTAAAGCTTTCTTACCTATCGATATGATTCTTGAAGAAGAGGAATCATCTGATAAAACACTTATCCTAAGATTTGGCAAAGAATTATCGTCTTATGATGATGAAAAAGATATTATTAAAATAAAGGATCAAAAAGCCAACGGTGCAATGTTATTCTTTAATAATAAACTTCAAAGATCCTTCATTCCAAAAGACCAATTGATACATTTTATTAATATCAGAGTAAAAATCGAGGATATTAATAAGATTACAAGAAATCGATTTCCGAAATTCGTTGAAGCGATGGTCAATAATAAACCTTTATTTTTTTACGAGCTACTGACCTTAGAAATGGAAGAGTTAATCGAAAAAATATTTGATTTACAAGAAACTGATACGGGTCGGATAGGTTTAACATTAGGATATTCCATACAGTTATTTACCCTCTTTTTTATGCAGTTAGAAGATAGAATGGATAATGACGGGTTTGCCAACTTTAAAGTAGATGCTAAACTAATGTTCCAAATAAAAGATTTTCTACTCGATAACTTGGATGAACAAATTAGTACCGAAATGATTTGCGAAAAGTACGGTATCAGCCCACAAAAATTAAGAAACCATTTTAAGGCGGCTTTTGGCTATCCTCCACATCAATTTGTACTTCAAAGTAGATTGTTACAGGCAAAAAAAATGCTGCAAGATCCTAATAACTCACTCACAGACATTGCCTATTCTTTGGGCTTCGCTAACCCTAATCACTTTTCGAAAGCGTTTAAAAAAAACTATGGGGTGGCGCCTAAGAAATATCGTAAATGAAAAATTAAAAGTTAAAAATGAAAAACGTAGTAAGTTATTTTAGTGAATAGTGAAAAGCGATGAGTGAAGAGCGATCCTCCTTTTACCGTTTTTCACTATTCATTTATTTATTCGATTAATGAACGATTATTTTCTTTGTGGTTTTTATAGCTCCGTTTTGTACTTCTACAAATAAAACGCCTTTACCATAATTCATCGGTATGGATGTTAAATTCGATAATATCGTTTCATTATAGTAAGTCCTTCCACTTACATCGAATATACGTACTTTCATGTGATCGTATGTACTCACCACTTTCAAATTCTTTCCGAATGCTACAGGATTGGGATAAATTGTTACCTCTCCTTCGGTCGATCCCATTTTTACGGCTACCGGTCCTATAAATGTAGACTGACCATCAAAATCAACTTGCTTCAATCGATGATATACAACGCCTGATACTGAAGGCACATTTTCATCAACATAATTATAGTTTATTCTTGTATTCGAATTACCTGCACCTTTGACCCTTTCAATCGTTTCCCAATTCGTCATATCTTGAGATCGTTGAACCTCAAAATAATCATTATTCTCCTCAGTAGCAGTCGCCCATTTTAATTCTATATCCTTACCTTTTTTTATTGATTTGAAAAAGATGAGATTGACTGGGAGATCTTCGCTTCCATAGCAACCAGCCTTAGAAATTACATGAGGTTTATTCTTATATAAAATTGTAAAATTATCTTGACCAACACATAACCCTCTCGCATTATTTAAATTAAAATCTACATTTACTAGTTGTACACTTTTAGTCAAAGAATTAAATGATACATGACTATTAGGTTTCACATCAAATTTTACATTATGCATAGTACCTCCATTTATTGTTAATGTAGAATTATTCGTAATTGTAATATCTTCATTAGCAAAATTTCCTTCATGTACTGAATCATGATCAATTATCAGCTTTTCTTTTATCAGATTCACAGGCTCAAATTCCATATCAGTCTCTTCATTGGCAGAAGTACATCCAGCTAAACAAACAAACACAAACAGGGATAATAGTATTAAATTTTTCATCTTTTTCTTTTGAATAATTATTGTCATAGTAGACTTTCATTACCAAAAGGGGGAAAGCATGAATAAACCCCTAAATCAATTTGTAAACAATGTTATACAATTACTTTTTACCTCTTACTTCATACCTTACCCCACATTTCCAGTTTTTCATTTTTAACTTTTAATTTTTCATTTCCCCTTTATTGCACCACAATTTTCTCAGTCACCGATCTCGATCCGGATTTCACTTCCACAATCAAAAGGCCAGTGCCGAAGTACATAGGTATGCTAGTAAAATTTCCTCTGAATGATTTGTCATAATACGTTTTGCCTGTAGAATCATACATTTTTACAGAGAAATTATCATAAGTGGTGACAATATTTAGGTATTCACCAAAAGCTACCGGGTTTGGATACATCGTGACCTCGTTGCTTTCATCATCATTTAATTTGACAGCAACAGGACCATAGTAAGCATTATTACCATCTAAATCAACTTGATTTAAACGGTGATACACCACACCATTAATGTTTTGAAAAGTAGTATCTCTATATGAATAATTAATTGTGACATTAGAATTACCCGCCGCTTGGATACTATCTAAAGTATTCCATTGTTTTTGATCGTAAGAACGTTGGACTTCGAAAAAAGCGGAATTGATTTCTGTTGCTGTGGACCAATTCAATACTATTTCGTCATCATTTACTATTTCAGAGGTAAAGGAAATTAACTCAACAGGTAAGTCTTCATCATCATAACATCCTACTTCTATGTTTGTGAACTCATACTCATTTATGATCACAGTTATTCCTTCTGTAGAGACACACATCTGATCATCACCATGCAATACCAATTGTACCTCTCTCATGTCTGTAGTATTTGAGAATACAATTCTACTACCTACCTCAACCTCAATAAAACATCGAAATATTGTTGCTCCATTGATTGTCAATGTACTGTTATTCGATACCAAGACTGTTTCGTTAGCAAACGATCCCCTGACTTCGGTATCTTCAGTAATTGTTTTGGTATAAGTGGATAATTCTATAGGCACAAAACTCGGATTATTTTCATTATTGTCTGCACATGAACTTATTAGAAATAAGAGAAAAAGTAGGTAACAATAGCTTTTCATAGTAATTAGGTTTTTATCAGGCTTTAAAAATAAGATACAAGATCACTTTTCGATTAGTTTCACCTATATTTTTTAAAATTAACTTCAAAAATTACTGAAAATTCTTGTTCAGATTAAATCTCATAACACACAATGCAATAACTTGCTAATCAATCACTTAAGTAGTACCGCTTCATAATACGGCACGAACCGAAACTTATCAAAACTAAGAAAATACATAATGGTACGAATAACACTTATCCTTGTCGTAACATTGTAACACCAGCTCAGATGAACTACTTATTTACATCATCTGATAAACTAAATGAGTCTATTATTACTTACATTTTTTTTAATTGAAATGAAAAAACATCTACTACGCTCTTTGTCCATTATTGGAGCTATACTATTTTTTACATCCTTCAGTACGTTAGCACAACAAGGCAACAGAAGTGATGTCCTTTTACAGGGTTTCCATTGGGAAGCTGCTGATGCTACTAAGAAAGATTGGTGGCAAAATCTAAACAGTAAAGTAGGAGAAATCTCAGATGCAGGATTTGATGCCGTATGGCTTCCGCCTCCCTCTGATGCTGCCGACCGAGCGGGCTACTTACCAAGAAAATGGTACGATTTAAACTCCAACTACGGTACAGAAGCGGAGCTTAGAACTTTGGTACAAAATCTAGGTAACAACAACGTTCAAGCTATTGCTGATATTGTAATTAACCACAGAGTAGGTACAACAGGTTGGGCCGATTTTACGGAACCTTCTCTTGGCGGATGTTCTTCTATTTGTTCTGACGATGAAGTCAATTGGGCATCAAATAGTACCGAACAAGGTGCTGCCTGTGGCGATAATGATTCGGGTACACAATATGAAGCTGCTCGAGATCTAAACCACAACTCATTCACAGTACGTGATGAAATCAAAAAGTGGATGACATGGTTAAAAAATGACGTAGGATTTGATGGTTGGAGATATGACTTCGTTCATGGTTTCAATGCTTACTATTTTGCTGAATACAACAATCACACAAGTCCTTACATTTCAATTGGTGAGCAATGGAAACCTTATGATGAAATTGTAGGATGGTTAAATGGAGCTCAAAATACTTCATCAGCATTTGATTTTCCTTTGAAGTATACTTTACATGATGCCGTGAGAGGTAACTACAATTATCTGAACGGTTTACCAAGTTTATTAGGCACTCATGGTTCACAAGCAGTCTCTTTCTTAGAAAATCACGATACTGAGCCAGTAAGATCAGAATATGGCGACAATTCATTCCCTAACAATCCTTCGGATAACTCTCAGCTTTTACAGGGATATGCTTATATCTTAACTCACCCAGGAGTTCCAGTAGTTTTTTATTCTCACTACTTCAATTACGGAATTCAGGATGCACTAAAAGAAATGATTGCAATCCGTAAGGCAAATGGAATTACAAACACAAGTTATGTACAAGTAGAAGGTACAAACGATAATAATTATTACGCTGCGATTATAGATGGTAAAGTAGCCATGAAGATCGGTGGAGGAAACTGGTCTCCTGGAAATGGATGGAACTTAAAAGCTTCTGGTCCTGGATATGCTATTTGGGATCAAGGAACTGTGGTTACTTTGCCTACTCTAACATTAAATACTCCTAGCGGAAACTTCCCTGGTGGATGTGCAAATATCAACTTATCAACAACAAGTGGAGATATCTATTATACTACAAATGGTGATATCCCAACCAATCAGTCAACAAGATATAATGGTGAGTTCGAAGTGTGTGGACAGGCTGGAGAAACAGTTGTGGTAAAGGCAGTAGCGATCGATCAAAATGGATCTTCTGATGTGGTAGAAGGTACATATACGTTTAATGAAGCTGCGAGCATGACTGTTTACTTTAAGCCTCCAAATGGCGGAACTCCTAGTATTTACTTCTGGGCAGTAACTGATGGAAACGACACAACTACTTGGCCAGGCGAAAATATGCAAGCTTCTTCTGCATATGATGGATTCTATGAATACACCATAAACGGTTCTTGTACTAACCTAATCCTTTTAGAAAATGGTAGTAAAGTAACCGGAGATGAAGAAAATATTTGCGGTAATGTATGGTATGATAACGGTTGGATTGATGAACCACTTCCACCTACACCTGATACAGTTGCACCTGTAGTTTCAATTTCTCCAAACGGAGGTGATTATCTTGACGAGGTTCAAGTCACTATTAGTGCTACTGATGATAGAGATGCTTCCCCAGTAATTTATTATTCCATCAATGGCGGGACAAATCAAACGGCAATTTCAACAACAACTTTTACTTTAGATGCAGATGCAACTGTAGATTATTATGCAATGGATGCTTCAGATAATTCCTCTGATGTTCAAACTGCTACTTTCACAGTGACTCCATCCCCTACTCCTGAAGGAGGATTTAAAGTATACGTCCAAGGTTATAATATGATTCACCACTGGGGTGCATCTCCTGTAGGTAGTGTAGCGAGTACAGCTTGGCCTGGAGCAACCATGACTCAAGAAAACGGTTGGTTAGTGTATGAATTCCCAATCGAAGTGGTTTCTACCAACTTATTATTCCACGATGGAAATGGTAATCAAACCGATGATTACATTAGAGATAAAGATGGATGGTACAAAGATGGTCAGTGGTACGATCAAGAACCTGTGGCTCCAGAACCAGGAAATGGTTTAACGATCCATTATAAATCATCTTGGGGTAATAGCACAAGAATCCATTATTGGGGTGCTTCTAATGGTGCAAGCTCTAATTGGCCAGGCGAATTAATGACTTCAGAAGGCAATGGATGGTATGCATACACTATCGAAGGAGCAACTTCATCTAACTTATTATTCCACAATAGCAGTGGAGCCCAAACTTCTGATTTGAACAGATCGGGCGAAGGATGGTATAAAGATGGCGTTTGGTATAACTCTAATCCTGAATCATCATCAAGTAGATTGGTAGGAGGAAGTTTAGACCTCGAAGATCAATTATTGACATTATTCCCAACTCAAGTAACAAATGAGTTCACTATAGATTTCAACTTAAATCAGCCATCAAAAGTGTTTATGCAAGCATTTGATTTAAACGGACAGCAAGTGCTTCAACCTATCAACAAAGAATTATTAAACGGACATCATCAGTTGAAGGTAGATGCTTTGGGCTTATCAAGTGGAATGTATATCGTTAAAATTCAATTAGGTGATGCACTGCACATCAAACGAATCATAGTACAATAATAGTTCAGTAAAAAATGGGTTATCAACAACAGCAAGTATTATTGATAACTCTCGTAAAGTGAAAATGATAAATTAACTACTAATTCTTAGAACAAGTTTTATCTAGAGATACAAAAACACCCTACAAATTGTGGGGTGTTTTTTTTCGTAAATAGGTCGATAACATCATCAATTATATTTTACTCGATAGGATTCTAACTCCATGCCTCCCGGGTGTGAAGGAGTGGTTTGGATATCGATATATTCGTCGTCGAATTCTACAATGATCCAGAAGTTAGTCACCGGTATATCCATAGTTACTTTTTTGGCGATGGGATAATGTTGGAAGACTTTTAACCAATCGACCTTTTTGATGTTGGTTTGACTAGCAAAATCTGCAATTAGATCATAACGTTGAATACAGTCGGCGTTATGTGATAGAAACTCTTTAGGGAAATTATCAAAATCTACTTTCTTGATATTAAAGTGATTCCTCACCGATGGTTTCATATCGGTATTGGCTCTGATATCATTAGCAATAGCAAACCAATGGTCTCCACAAACCACCTCAGTTTTCTGATGGGCACTTACTTCATAAGCAGTCACTCCATCTTTATCTGTTAAAACATAACCGATTCCCACGGCAATAGGTAACTCCTTAAGACGATTTACAGCTGCTTTTTTGCTTTCACTTTCCAATAGTTCTCGAGCAAAAAATAAAGAAGGTAATCCGGTATTAATGTCTCCTGCCAAATCAAATTTTGAGTGGGCATTTAAAGAGAATCCTTTCTCCAAGTTCACCCCTTGAATCCCGATCGTTCCCACATAGCCAGAGATGAAAAGTACTTTACCATCAATATTATATTTCATCAAAGCTTGTGCTCCTTCAAATGTTTTTGCCCAATCGCATGTATAGCTAACCGATGACATTCCCTTGCCCCAAACAGCACCTGCTGAGCAATGTCCATTTAAACGATTCCCTTTTACCAAAGATGGGTTTGTTCCACTCATTTCCTCTAATACCAAGAATAATTCATCAAAGGAAATATTATAACAAAGGATATCTTCTATATCCTGTTCGCTTCCGTCTGCAATTCCTTTTACTTCTTGATACAAACCGGGCGTATGTTTCTTGATCATAGAAACAAAAGAAGTATTCTCTAAGCAATACTTTTTGTAGGCTTCATAATTGGCTTCTAAACCTACTGAAACCATCATCGGTTCCACTAATTCAAAGCGAAAACGATTGAGCATATAGTGGATTTCTTTTTTGAACTTTTTCCCATGGGCTAATCCAACTTCGCGGTAATTTCCTTCTGCTTCTACAGTATAAAAGTTACTGTTATCCTCTAATTCTATTTGATGATAAACAGGTGGAATACCTGCTTTTGAGGCGAATGGGTAAAGAAAAAGTACACTTAAAATGGGTAAAATAATCGAGTAGTGAATTAAGTATTTCATTTGTTTGATTTTTAGTTTTTCTGAATAATTATTCGTGTCTAGAGAAGCCTGTTACCCCAATCGGGCCTGGAGCATCTATAATTTTATCTTTCGGTATCTCTGATGCTTCATCCTTAGGAATGGTAATTTTGAAGTCTCCAGTAGGGCTAATTTTTCCAGCACCCAATCCTAAATGCTCTCCATAACAGTAAAAAGGTTTGTCGTGAGGGATAATGATCGGTTTGTCTAAATCGACTAAAATAAATCCATTTTCCTTTAGTTCTTCCAATTCTTTTACTTCTGCGATAATCACAACTTGTTTCTCGTAGGTATCTACATCTTTACAGATATAAAAACTCACTTCATCTTTCGTTACATCAATTTCCTCGTCAAAATTCGTCATATCGACAATGACCTGTTTTACTCGGAAACCTGCTGTTTCTACGGGATCGGGCTGAGGACCTGGGTTCTCATCATTTGCTTTACTACAAGAGGTGAGCGTTGAGAAAAAGCTAATCATTACCATTACGCATGCATAATAAACAGCTGTAATTCTAAATTTTTTCATTTGATTTTAATTTTAATTGAAGCCTATTTCTAGGCCTCTGGTTTCAGTTAGAGATTAATTGAGATAAAGCGAGTAAGTATCAAGGTTATTAATTCTTCGTCGCTTATCATGATTTTAGAAACGCTATTATTTTATTTTGCGTTGCATTATATAGTGTATTTAACTCGCTTTAACTTTAATAAGCGTTTCAATTAAATTGATAAGCAAAAAAATAACCTATCTAAAATTCATCTAGATAGGTTATTATCAGTCATGTAACTGATATATATATTATTTTTCTTCTTCTGGTATCACATTAGAAACAACTGTATTGATGTTATCATAAAACTTGGTTTTTACAGTTTCAGATAATTGATCACATATATCTATTAGTTTTTCACCTTCTTCAGAAACTGCATAATCAAAAGCATCCTCATAGGTCCAACCATGACCATTCATCACTAATGCAAGTACTAATCTAGTGGTTTTCATTAATTTAGTATCTTCAAAACCACTTTCAAATTCTTTAGATTTAAATTGAAGAATGGTACTAATAAAGAGTAACTCATGATTCTCTGCTATACTTTTCTTGTTATGACGCATCATATTTCGATAAGTATCTAAAAGGTATTTGTTCGTTCTAATACCTGTACTTGCATCTTTTAGCATCAAATTGTTTCTTTTCTTCATCATCTTTTAATTATTTGCGTTGCAAAATAATACTTTCTTCTTACAATTTTATGTTTTTGCACAACAAAAAAGGTTGACTTGATGACAAGTCAACCTCAAAATTAAATCAGAGAACAAATTTTCTCCGATTTACATATTATATAACAAAGGATGAGCTGTTTTTAGATTATTGTACCATAATCTTTTCAGTTACTTTCTGACTTCCAGAAGTAACTTCCACCATTAACATCCCTACACCAAAGTTCATAGGGATATTGGTAAAATTCTTTTGATAAGTTTTTTCGTGATAGACTCTACCGGACATATCAAAAACTTTCACTTTCATTGTTTCATAATTCGTGACAATATTTAGGTCTTCTTGGTATTTTACTGGGTTAGGATACATTGTCACCTCACTCGCATTTTGATCACCCATTTTGACCGCCACTGGACCGTAATAAGAATAGTTGCCATCGAAATCGACTTGTTTTAACCTGTGATATACCACTTGATTGACTTCTCCAATTTTATCATCTAAGAAAGAATAGTCAATTTTCACCTGAGAATTTCCAGCAGATTTCACTTGAGAGATCTCTTCCCATTGTTTCTTATCAAACGATCTTTCAACGCCGAAATAATCGCTATTTTCCTCTGTTGCTGTTGCCCATTTTATTAGAATGTTGTTGTCTCTTTTTTCGGAGTTGATGTAGATCATTTCTACGGGTAAATCATCGAAATCATAACAGTCATTCTCTAAATTTAATGGTTCATTATCAATAATAATATTTGCTCCATTTGATATACAAAATCCTTTATGACCATTTGTAAGAATACCTACATCACCCATATTACTATCTCCGGATAGTAATAACGAACTCCCTGGAGTAATGTCAAATATAACGTTATGAACAGCTCCTCCTGTAAACTCATAAGTGCTGTTATTTATAATTTTGATTTCTTGGTGTGCTAAAGAACCACTAGAATTAATAGTATTTGTTTTAATTTCTACATGTTCCCTTATATAAGGGGTAACCTCAAAAGTTGTAAAATCTTGCTCAATTGTAGAGACACAAGAATTCAATAAACATCCAATAAGAATGATTAAAGTAGCGTTGGTAAAGATTTTCATTAAATTATAGTAATTGATTAATAGTGAATGATATTTTGTTTAATATCCAACCGTAAAATTAGTAACAATGTTTCATTTAAATAAATAAATTGATTTATGTTTGGTTAAAAAAAATAAAAAAGGAACCGGTTATAATAAATAGGAGTATTTGAATTCGTTTTTATTTCTGACTGATATTTATTAATTTAAATGTATTGCTATACGGAATTTTTCTATTACTCTACTAGTAGCTAAGTTTTTTAATTTTATTTTAAAGCCAACCAACACTAAAATAATTACAACATTAATAAACTGTTTCTATAGAATTATTCTATGACTTGTTATATGAACTATAAGTTATTGGACCATTTTCTTTAGGTCTATTATTCATCATTTTTTGAGATTTAGTTCATTTAGGGTCAAACCTTGATTATTAATTTTGTAGGGTGAGTTGACGACTTATCCATACATAACAGAACATTAGACAAGTAACCATGAACAATAACCCTATTGTATATAAATATTATTCCAAAGGAATAGAGTGTATAATAAATTACGACGACGGTATTTTAAACATAGAATTTCATCCCACTAATAAAGTATATTATTGGTTAATTAAGAGATTAAACACCCAAAAGAAAAATGGTATACATAGTGGTTATCTCAAATCATTTCTGTTGATATCAAAAAATCTTTGGAAAGAACAGAACAACCTACTAATAGCTGCTGAGCAGGTCAATGTAATTGGCTTTGGAGTGGGAGGTGCTATCGCAAAATTATTTTGCTTAGAATATTTCAGAAGATATCATCAAACATCTTCTATTGTAACGTATGATAGCCCTATTCCTTTTGATGATGCGAAGTTGGAGGAATTTAATACTGCGGTACATCATCAAAGACATTATATTTTTGGTTTGAACTTAGTCAATAATTTTCGTTGGAGAGTAATCAAACAAATGTTTACTCCTAAACTTAAATTAAAAAGAAATGAGATGTAAAAATAGCTTCATTATCACTCTTGAAATGACAATGAAGCTACCCTTAACATCAAATACTAAAGGTTATATATCTACTGAGCAATATCTACTTTTACCTTTATCTTCTTTACTCTTTCCTTATTAAGCCTTTTCGCCACAAGAGCAGCTTTAGATTTTTTTACTGCAATAAATGAAATGAAGTCTTTCACTTCGATAAGGCCGATATCATTTTTATCTAAATTCCCTTTTTTGATAAATAATCCAACTAAATCAATTTTATTGATTTTATTTTTCTTACCTGCAGACACATAGATCGTTTCCCATTGCGTAGGAGCTGGCTTAGGAGCATCTTGAGGGATATCAAAATGACGAGGATATGTATTTACATATTCAGGTATTTCATCATCATCTGCTAAGAGCATATAGGCATTACCCGTTTCATTCATTCGGGCTGTTCTTCCGTTTCTATGAATAAATGCATCTTCCTTCGGAGGTAATTGATAATGAATCACATGCTGAATCATTGGAATATCTAGACCTCTAGCTGCAAGATCTGTAGTGATTAAGATCAAGGAGGTATCGTTTCTGAATTTTACCAATGCACGTTCTCTATCAATTTGTTCCATTCCACCATGAAACATTTGATGCTCTAATTCCTCTTCTTTAAAGAAAGATGAAATACGTTCTACAGCCGCTCGGTGATTACAAAAGATAATCATCCTTTCTGCTTTAAGATGATAGATTAACTTTAATAACTGAGTCAGCTTTTCTTTACTCTTTACTTCAGTTTGTAAAACCGTTAAAGGCTTCGGGATTTGAGCAGTTAAGTGATTTAACTTTTGAGGTTGGTTCAGCCTTAAAAATTCAGGGTATTCCGCTAAATCAGTTGCGGAAGTCAACATCTTAAATTCTATACTTCTTAAACTAGTATAGATGTATTCCATATCTTTTAAGAAGCCAAACTCTAATGCTTTATCAAACTCGTCGAAAACAATACTCTCAACTGTACTGTAATCGAAAGTTTCTTCTTCGATATGGGACGCTATTCTACCAGGAGTACCCACAAGTACTTGAGGTGGCTGACTTAAATTCTTTTGTTCTATTTGGAAGGCGTGTCCACCATAGCAACAGTTAATTTTGAATTTCGAACCAATCGATTTAAAAACTTTTTCTATTTGTAACGCCAGTTCTCTTGAAGGTACTAAGATTAATGCTTGTACTCCTTCAACATCTGGATTGATTTTATTTAAAATAGGCAAAAGATATCCTAAGGTCTTTCCAGTACCTGTTGGAGCCAATAATATCAATTCATTATGAGATTTGGCTTTCTCCATACTCTCCACCTGAATCTTATTGAACTCAGAAATCCCTAGGTTCTTCTTTATATTGTCTAACGTGATATTTTCCATAGTATGTATTTTCGGGCAAGCTAATATAAAAAACGTAATCCCCTATTGTTAATTGTAATTATCTGTTAAGTGGGTTGAATAAAATTAAACAAACTAATCTTTTGTACTTCAATTAGGTATAAATAACTATAAAAAAAGTGTGTGTACCTAAAGAAATAAGAAAATGAAAATGCGTACTGATTCAAGTTTATGGTTTTTAGATAGCTGTGATAACGATCAAATTGAAACATTATATAAGATATTAACTACAGAAATAAACGGTGAATATAGGTTACGCGAAAGATTAAGTAATTCATTAGAAGCTCAGATTTATGGTAACGATTATTATAAATACAGCGATAGAATTGCTTTAGAATTACAGTACCAAGCCAATGAAGGTGTTGGTGATTTTCTTAGAATGAATCAGAAAGATTATAGAGATATACTAATTGACATTGTGATACAGTTGAATATCCCGATTATGGGAATTGAAAATGTGGAACAATTAGAGGAAGAATTAATTTTAACCTTAAATGATAGAGTTTTAGGTATTGAAAATGCTGGTATTTATTCCATGCCATTTGATATGCTTATTGAAGAAGCGTTCACAGAAGAAATTGAAAGATCAATTGTATATAGATCAATTATACCTGCTGTTGTTTATATCAGTTTGTTAAGATTAGGTCAGTTAGGAAACCATGATGATATCGATAAAATTAAAGCAAAAAAATAGACAATTTGCTTTTTGGAAAAAATAAACCAAAGTACAATTTCCGTACTTTAAAATACACTACTATATTCTAAAATGATTACAAGTTGGAAAATTTCAACAAATAGTTGGAATTTCTTACGTATTAAAATATATTAGTGTTGGGTAAAGAATCAATGATATGAAAACATATCATTAAGAAAGAACACTCCCCCTAGCGAAATTCGTTTAGGGGGTTTTATTTTGTAATACATTTATTGCTCAATTTTAAGCAGATAATCTATCTTTTCGAATTGCTCAAAATATTCTAAGATGACAGCTGCTCCTGCTCTACTCAAATCGTCTACCAATTCAATATGAATATCTGCTGTTTCACCGTCTACTTCAATGTAGGTATTGTCGAAAAATTCTGATGGAAAAGCAGTGTGAGTCACTTTAAAAATATTGTGTTCGAAAATATGTTCTATAATGTAGGCAATACCGAAATAGGCATATTCAGAATCATCTACATCTGCATTTCCCATTAAAACATCAATTTGTCTTTGTAAAGCATCGGCCTCATCTTTTTCATGATTGAGGGCTAGAAACACATCCCAACAATCGTGAAGCGAGAAAGAAATAATAATACCTACATGCTTATTACTTAATATATTTTTAAAGTTTTCCATCGTTCATCAAATCATCTAACTACATAATTTTAAAATACAGGGGTAACAAACCTATACAATAAAGATATTTATTTATATCTTATGATAAATATAAATTTCGTAAACCTTTTTAAACCCTCAAGGTTAGGTTAATGACATCTAACTTAACAATCACTACTATGAAATTAAACATCAAAGTCCTCTTCATCTTATTATTTAGCTTTCAATTTTCTTTTGCTCAAGAATGGACTACTGAAAAAACAGAAAACGGTAGCATTACTGTGAAAAGTAGAGTGATTAGCCAAGAAAAAAATGGTAAAAAATCACAGGTTGTCGAATACGAAGCCACCACAATTACAGATGTGAAAATTGAAAATTTATTAGCGGTTCTAAAAGATGCTTCTAAACATAAATACTTTTCTGAGGATACTGAGGAAAGTAAAAAATTAAAAGATCTCCCTAACGGTGAATGGTTGGTGTACTACTTTGTAGATGCCCCTTTTCCAATGCCCAATAATGATTTGATTGTAAAGATGAAGGAAATAAATAATAATGGCATCATTTCTTTGATTGGTGAAGCTGCTCCCTCTCTTTACAAAATGGAAAATGTAAAAAGAATGACTTACTATAATATATCCTATCATTTAAAAGATTTGGAAAATGGGCAGTCTGAATTAAAAACAACAGTAAGCATGACTCCCGTGGCTAAAGCTCCCGACTTTTTGGTAAGAACTTGGCTCCCTGATGGCCCTTCTGACATTGTAAAGAATATCATTATTGAAGCTAAAAAACTAAAGTAAGCTTATTTCTACAAATTCTTTTTTAAGTAATCACTCGTCTCTACTTCCTTTTGATAAGATGATAAAACAGCTTTCCATAAACTAATCAAATGATTAATTTTTTATAAAACCTATTTTTTAATTGCATTTAAAATAATCGTTTCTTTTATTTGCCTATCGGTTTTGTAGAGTAATGGTTTGTTGCCTACAAAATTTCTATATTGTTTTATTAATCAACAGTCATAAACTATTTCAAGAAATGAGCGATTACAAATTTGAAACTTTACAGCTTCATGCTGGTCAAGAGGTAGACCCAACAACTAATTCAAGAGCAGTTCCATTATATCAAACGACATCTTATGTATTTAATAATGCAGAACATGCGGCCAATTTATTTGGATTAAAGGAGTTCGGCAACATTTATACTCGATTGATGAATCCTACAACGGATGTTTTTGAAAAAAGAGTAGCCGCTTTAGAAGGTGGTGTTGCAGCTGTAGCTACAGCTTCTGGACAGTCTGCTCAGTTTTTGGCGATTACTAACTTATTAGAAGCTGGTGAAAATTTCGTTTCTTCATCTTTCCTTTATGGCGGTACATATAATCAGTTTAAAGTACAATTTAAACGTTTAGGCATTGAAGCAAGATTTGCTGAAGGTGACACAGCTGAAGCATTTGCAGCTAAAATAGATGACAAAACTAAGGCGATTTATTTGGAGACTATTGGCAACCCTGAGTTAAGTATTCTTGACTTCGAAAAAATTGCTGATGTTGCTAAAGCACATAAAATTCCAGTAATAGTAGACAATACATTTGGTGCAGGTGGTTATGTTTTCCAACCATTAAAACATGGGGCGAATATCGTAACAGCTTCTGCCACAAAATGGATTGGCGGACATGGTACATCTATTGGTGGTATTATCGTAGACGGTGGTAACTTCGATTGGGGTAATGGTAATTTCCCAATTTTCACTGAGCCATCAGAAGGATATCATGGATTAAAATTCTGGGAAGTATTTGGTGAAGGAAACCCATTAGGACTTCCAAATATTGCTTTTGCAATCAGAGCAAGAGTAGAAGGTTTAAGAGATTACGGTCCTGCCATTTCTCCATTCAACTCTTTCCAATTGATTCAAGGTTTAGAGACTCTATCGCTTAGAATGGAAAGAATTTGTGATAATGCTCTCAAATTAGCTTCTCATTTAGAGCAACATGAATTAGTGGATAAAGTGAATTACCCTGGTTTGACATCAAGTAAATACCATGAGACCGCTAAAAAATACTTTAAAAGAGGTTTCGGAGGTGTGTTCACATTTGAAGTGAAAGGTGGATATGAAGCGGCCAAGACTTTCGTTTCAGAACTTCAATTGGTAAGTCACCTTGCCAACGTAGGTGATGCGAAAACATTAGCCATTCATCCGTCTTCGACAACTCACGAACAATTAAGCAAAGAAGAGCAAATTGCTAGTGGTGTAACAGAAGGTATGGTACGTATCTCTACAGGTTTTGAGCATATCGATGATATTATCGGTGATATTGAACAAGCTTTGGCAAAAACGGCAACAACTGTAGTTTAAGCTTAAGTTTTTAATATATACAAAAGGTGGTCTGTAGGAACGTTGTAATAAAACATTCATACAGACCACCTTTTTTAATGAGTTCTTCTATGTATATTATTTTTCTTTCACATCAAAGATTTCATTCAAGAATGAAAGTACTGTCGAATAGAATAAACTAAAAACAAAGGCCAACCCAAAGGAATCTACATGAAACCCTGAAAAGAAATGCCCTGCCAAATAGAAGATAATTCCATTAATCACTAGAAGAAAGAGACCTAGTGTCAATACCGTTAAAGGTAAAGTAATAAGGGTAATCAGAGGTTTTATAAATGCATTTAATAAACCAATGATTAGTGCTGCAATCACTGCATCACCATATCCCGTAATGATCGTAGATGCTCCAAATGCTTCTAAAATCCATGCACATACCAAAATTGCGATACCTGCTACTAATGTTCTAACAATAAATGCTTTCATTATTTTACTTTTTTAGCTCGAATTTCCTCAAAATAAAAATCATGATTAGGAACTTCAAACGTGATTCCTGTAACGTTATTCTGATTATCAGTAGTGAAATTTACCGTACCTAATGTAAACCAAGGACTCGTATTTTTCCACTTCAATTCGAATGTATTATAATGCCAATGTGCTAAATCTGCATTTAAGAAACTCTGATGCTCAAATGTCAAACTTAGTTGGCCATTCACTAATTCAACTTTAATATCGCCATTTAATTTGGAATGATAAACACCTTCGAAGTTTTTCAAATTTAAAGTGGGCTTTGTTCCCTCCACTTTACTTTCCCTCATTTTCTCTACTCTATCATCTTTCACGAATCGTTTATTTGATGACTCCAAGTAAAGTTTGCTATAATCTTTTACTTCCTTCATTCCTAACATCACATCAATGGCATAGTTCGATGCTGCAGATATAGGCGATTTTAACCCATTCGTTAATACAATCACTCCCAATTGTTGATCAGGGATCATATTCACCATCGTGATCATACCATCATAACCACCTGAGTGAGAAACTCTCAAATTACCATGATAGTCCTTTACACCCCATCCTAAACCATAACCAGAAAAGTGAGTTTCCATATGTGATTTTGTCAAGTCCGATGTGTAAGGGTTTTGTATCTTCCATAATTGGTTTCTTGATGAAGCTGAAATCAGAGTATCCCCATTCATGATTCCATTTTTCATATTAAAATCCAACCATTTTGCTAAATCCTCAACAGACGAAATCAAACCACCTGTTGCGGCAATTTCTTCCCAATTTGTCCATTCAATTGGAATATTCTTGGTATTATTTTCTAAACGGTGAGGAGTGGCATAGTTCCCTTTCTTGTCTAAGTTTTTTAAAGAATAAATCGTTCTATCCATTCCTAAAGGATCCAATATTCTTTCTTGTACATTTTCTCCCCAAGTTTTACCCGTCACTTCTTTGATTAACTGACCAGCGGTAATAAACATAAGGTTAGAGTATCCGAATCCATCTCTTAGTTCAAAACTTTGAGGAACATACTTTATTCTTTTAATAATTTCTTCAGATGTATAATCTGATTGATACCACATAATATCTCCCGAAAAAGTACCTAAACCTACTCTATGAGATAAGATGTCTTTTACCGTTATCAATTGGGTGATCATAGGATCGTAAACAGCAAAATAAGGCAGATGATCCACCACTTTATCCTCCCAATTCAGTTTACCTTCGTCCACTAATTGAGAGATCATTGTTGCTGTAAATCCCTTTGATATACTTGCAATAGCATATAAAGTTTCCTTATCTGGAGTTTCCTCTTTACCTATTTCTTTCGTTCCGTATCCTTTACTAAAAATTAGTTGTCCGTCTTTAATAATACCCACCGACATAGAAGGCACTTCCCAATCTTGAATTATTTGAGAAAAATAGGCATCGATTTTCTTTACTTCTTTCTTGTATGTTTGTCCGAAAAGTTGAAAATGACACAGAAGTAATAAGAGGCTGTAATAGTATTTTTTATTCATTTTGTTTATATGTGTATGATGAGTTTTTCCTTCCTACAAATAGAAGTAAACTACTCCTCAAAATATATGATAATGTGAAAATAATTAATGTTTTGAGATCTTTCGTAATTCCTATCAAATAAATATCTGAATTAAATATGTATTAAAAAGGTATGTCTTCTTCTTTAAAAAATTGAGGGAAGTCGTTCTTTGTCTTCAATAATTTGATTTCGCATTCCAACGTTTTAGAATTCAAATCTTTCGCCTTACAATAGGTAATTAAACCCTCCTCACCTTTATCTATCACCAACATGTTTCCTTGATTGATAGGCGACTTCTGAGCACTTTGTACAGGTAAAATCACACCCAAAGTTCGGTTTAATCTACAAAAGTAAGAAAGTACAAATCGGGTATCATCAGATGGTGCATCTTGTACTAAGATGACTCTATTTGATAAACAGCCAACTAATTTAGAACCTTCTATATAACGGTATTCGTCATAGGTAATTCCAGGAACAAAAGGAGAGATCACACATCTATTTTGTTGATGATGTATATCGTCTAATGGTTCGTATTTGGTGTCTAGACCTGCTGAAGCCACACCAATAAAAGTCCCATCAAATTCTTTTAATACTTCTACAGTCACCCCCCTTTGTTGATTCAAAACAAGGGTAATTTCTTCTTCGGTACAGTATGTTCCAATCCTTTGACTTACAATTTGTCCGTGAGCATCAGGCTTTGTTGTACCGATAATACCAACTGTATACTCATTCAATAATTTGTAGTTTCCTACTGTAAAGAGCACCGACCATAAATTATGATTATTCTTTACCGATGCTGGAAAATCTTCATCTAAAAAATTAAGGATATGAATATTATAATCAGTACACTTTTTTTCGATAGCTTTTGCCTTTTCAATTGCTGAGTTTATTTCATCAGAGGTCACTTTTAGTATTCTATTTGTTTTTTCTAATACATAGGTGATGCCCTCAAAGACTGAAGTTGTTTCGTTTACAGCCTCCAATAATTCCTTTTCATATCGAAATAAAAATTTATGGCTATACCCTTTGATGTTCAAAAAAGACAGAATAATACTATTTAAATGATTCATAAAATTGGATTATTGTAAATCAATATTTAACAATTTGTTCACAAATACATATAAATATTTGTTTTTTAAAAGCTTTTCATATTATATTGCAGTGGGTAAAGAATCATAGGTTAGTCACCTATCAAAAAATTAACTAGTTGAATCCATATGATTCAGCTAAAAGCATCTTGATTTTCAGGATGCTTTTATTTTTTTCCAAACTCTACAATTTCGCCTTCTTTTACAAATTCCAATTTTTCAAAAAGTCTTACAGAATCATCTGAAGCATGTGCTACAACATTGTTCACTCCCAAAGCTTGAGCAGTATAAAGGGCATGCTGAATTAGTTGAAAACCTATACCTTGTTTTCTATTTTCCTTTAAAACAGATAGATTGTAGATTCCTGCAGTTGTTGGTTGATCCGGTTCTATGAATAACTCAATTACACCAACAGTCGCTTCACCATCAAAATAATTAAACATTAGACTATTATTCTGATCTAAAAGAAACTCTGAGGCTCTGTTATAGTAGTGTAGGACTTCTACATCAAAAGGATCCCAATTATTGGCAATTACGAAAGCATGATCGATAATATCTTGCTTCTGTTTTGTTCTACTAATCTTTGACGATGGCTTATATTCAGTAGTCTCCTTAATATCTAATGAAAGCATTACACTGCTGTCATTTCTTATCATATCTAGTGTATCAAAAACCTCTAAGCCTTTATCTGTAATATCAGCACCGTCTATCCAAACACAAGGAACTCTTAATCGATTATCAATAAATGACAATCCTTCTTTTAAAGATTCTGCCGTAAAATTCTGATCTTCAATATGTATTATATTGAATGTATCACTTTTGAAGCCACTATCAATATAAGTCAAAGAATCACCTTCTAAAACCCTCATTAAAGAATGATGTTGAGGGATGAAGTTTGCATGTTTTTTGAAATTTAAGTTTACTTTATTCATATCTTAATCGCAGGTAAAAGGGTAAGTCACACTGGTTTGAGGATTATCTTGATTCCTCTCCCAATCTTTAATTTCTTTTTCAAGTTCTCTTTTTATAATCGGATTATCCTCGTAATTTATCAATGAACGTCTATGACTCTGCTTTAAATAATCACGTATCCAAGCATTTACAGAAGAATCATTATTTACTACCTCCAAGGATGTTTCATTACTAATTCTTTTATCATTTATACTAATGTCGTAATTCCAATTGTCATTCAACATCAGTACTTGTTTGATAAACTCAAACGATGGATTTGTTTTGAATCTCAACCTACGATAACCTTCCCCTTTAGGAGAGTTCAACTCTTCAAAATCTACTTTATATCTTCTTATAAAAGGCACCTGAAATGTATTTATATCTATTTCTAAAGAAAATGGTTTCTCATAGTGGTGATGTACCGGTTCTGGAGGTATAACACCCACAAAACTTTTTAATATAATATCCATCTGATGATTCATCTTCTCAATAAAATATTCATAGGCCCGAAGATACTTCGCTTTATCTTTAAATACCGAAACATTGGCCACAAATTGATTCGATTTTATAATAGTTTTAATATTGTTTAGATTAACTACTGCTAAATCGTTATACCTTATTTGTTCAGTAACTCGATTTGAATCGTCAACTCGAATACCTATCAGATACATATAGCTGTATAAATTCTCCCTCAACCTTATGGGAATAATTTTTTCGTGTTTTATTTCGCCAAAATCAGATTGATGTTCAATTTCGATAATCTTCTTATCATCTATACTAATAAGAATATCATCAAACCAATCCAGCCAATTTTGAATAGAATTCTTAGAATGGGTTAATTCGAAATCAATATTCTTTAAATATAAATCTGGATTCTCCGTTAAACGGGTCTTTTTTTCTAGATTCATCTTTAGATTTTTCAATCTAAAAACTTCGATAATAGTATTGATTTTCTCTTGTTCCACCTCTAATTGGTAACCAATATATACTCCTTTGTCTGCCTCAATAAGAATATCTTTTTTTCTTCTCTGCACAAAACCATCAAACTTTTCAGATTGTTGGGCATACTCTTCGTTGTTTAGAAAAATTTTTTTTGAAGTTAGGCCATACTCTTTTTCTAACTTCTCAACATATCTTGAAAACATCTTATACAATGCTTCTTTAGAAGAATAAACGTAATCAGAATTTTCTTGATACCCTTTTACTAAATACTTTAAATCAACATACAGAACTTGATAATGTGAATCGTGTATTAACTTTTGTAGAAACTGGATAAAGTTCATAATAAACTAGCAATAATATATTTATACGACAAAAGTAATATTTCAATATTGGTATACCAAAATAAAAAACGATAACAAAAGTTATATTAAATAGCTGCATTACAATGTTTTGTAAATAATTTTTAATAATAAATGAAATCCTGAATTTGTCTTCTAATCATTCCATAAATTTGTATTTAAGGAACAAAACCAAAAAAGATTTTGTGACTATTTTTCTTTACCCAACTATTATTGTTTTTAAGCCTGATAGGCAAAAAAATAACCCTACCGATATCGGTAGGGTTTCTTTTTTATTTTGAATGATGATGATGTTGACCATGTTCACAACATCCTAACTCCTTAGGCAAGGAGACGTTGGGTTTAGTGTTATGAGACATATCTGGTGTTTCAGATTTTTTATAAGTGAATTGACCATCCATCAAAGTAGCTTCTACTTTAATATCAGCGATATCTCTTAACCCTACCTCAAAAACATTATCTTCTAAGATTACTAGGTCAGCATATTTGCCTACTTCAATCGATCCAATTTTATCTTCCATTCTTGCTTGCCATGCTGGGTAAATTGTAATGGCTTTTATCGCTTCTACCACTTGCATTGGTACTTGTGAAGGAGGAAAAGCTACCGATTCCTCGTTTTGAGGATCTTGTAAAGTCACTGCTCCCTCTACACTAAATAATGGATCTAAAAGATTTACCGGTGATGATGGAACGTCTGCACTAACACTTAAATTATGTCCTTCGTGAACAGGTAACTCTGTGTACTTCATATAGTAGTTATTTACTCTATACTCTCCCATAAATTTATAGGCATCTTTGGCTTGACCACCCCAATCCGATCCAAATAAAGGAGTAGTATTCACAGGGATCTTCATATCCAATACTCTTTGATGATCATCTGGGTGTGTCCAGAAATAATGTTGTAAGACATTTCTATTCTCATTTCCCTCAGCCCTAGAAGCTTCGATTGCATCTATAGTATAACGTGTAGTTGCAGTACCATCTACGTGAACATGAACATCTAAACCTTTTCTATTCGATTTTAAATGGATTTCCATCAATTTATCTTTTCCAACTCCAGAAACACCTCTTGAATCTACATTATTAAATTTTTCAAGCATTAATGAAGTATTAGAATTCCAGTTTCCTTCAGGATGTATTTTAATACCATGTAAACGAAGTTTATCTGAATCATATTTATTTTTTAACGCTACTGCATCAGCAACAAAATCATCTACATCAATATTCGCATTCTTATAAACGTAATTTTGAAACGTTCTTAACTTTAATTCTCCCTTCTTATCTAATGAATCCAACAATTCGAAAGAATATCTCATGTCTTCTTTAAATAATGGAAAGTTCATTAAGTTTGGTGTAATTAAACCTTGATTGATTACCGAAGTTAAACCACAAGAAGCTGCTTTATTGTATAGAATTTCTTGGCTTTCTTTCATCATTTTTTCAGGGTTCCAAGCACCCGCTTTAATAAAAGCGTCTAACCAAATAATTTCCACTCCAACACCTTCTGGAGAACCGTCAGGATTTCTTCTCCAATAAGACATGCCAGGAACAGTGTCTTCTGAATCTTTCGTAACACCACCTGCTTCCAGGCCTTTGGTATTAAACCACATATCGTGAATAGTAAAGTCGAAGATCATTGCAGGACGGTCTGACACAACTGAATCTAATTCCTTCGCTGTTGGCCATCCACCATAGGCATCTTTGTTCCACCCGTAACCAAACACAATTGGTTCGTCTGGATTTTGCTCTGCATATTCTTTGATCATTCTAAGATAATCCTCTTTGTTTTTGGCTTCGAATAAAGACACCCCTGCCTTCATCCAATTCGAAGAGATTAAATGATCGTGGCCACTTACAAAACCTGGCAACATCATTTTACCTTTTAGATCAATCACTTCAGTTTCATTATCAATATAGTCCTTAACTGACGCTGAAGTCCCAACAAATAAAATCTTATTTTCTTTAATAGCTACTGCTTCAGCCCATGGCTGATCATCGTTTACTGTATAGATTTTTCCATTTAAAAATACTTTATCAGCTATTTCTTTTTGCTGATGAATAAATGAGAAAAGAAATATGACTCCCGATATCAAAGAGAGAATACTGATACTTTTTAAGATAGATGTTTTTTTCATTTTCAAGAGTTTTTTGTGTTCACTCTATAAAGGGCAAAGAAGAAATGGAAACCCTATCTCTACATCAAAAAAATAAATTTCTCGTATAAACTTGTTTGTCAGTCAGTTAAAATATAAATATTTTATAAAAAAACAATAACATTTTACTGATTATCAATTAATTGTTCTCATTTCAAATCCGGACATGGTGTGCTACATTTGTGGTATAGATAGAAAAAGTCGATTATAAATAGTTACCAGTGTGTGGGTAAACTATGTTGTTTGTCAGATTATCCAAATAAGACATTGTACTCACAATGCTTTATTTTTTATTATTTACAAAACATAACCAATAAAAACAATGATTGCTAAAGTCAAATATCATCTCAAGGATTATCGCGGCATTATATCAATTGTTTGTAAAGTGACCGACACTAAACAAACTATATTACGTAAAGCCCGTGCCTTTTTAAGACGATCTGGACATGAAGTTGGAAGTATCCAAAGTCTGGAAATTCAAAGTCGTGCTTGATGTTTCTAATCAAGCAATTTCATTATTTATTAAAAGAAAAGAGGCCGTTAAAAGCCTCTTTTTTTATTCATACACTCCCATCAAATTCTTTAGTTCATTTTCTTTGACAATCACATTCGATTTTGCCTTTAAAATGAGTGTTGTTGTTTCTAGCACTTTCTCTTGGGTATCGGCATAATCTTTAAAGCTGATTAAACCATTTTCGAAAGCATCTCCTTTAATTTTAATTTCTCTTTGACGGAACTCCATGGCCTTTTGAGCAGTTTGAAGTACCGTTAAAGCATTCTTTAATTCCTGAAGTTTTGTGGTAATCTCTTGATTTGCCTCACGTTTGGTTTCATCCATCTTCACTTTTGCTTGTTGCACTTGAAGTTTAGAGATTTCTACATTTCTTTGTTTATATCCCCACATCACCAATGGCCAAGTCAAAGTAGCCCCAACAAACACATTGGACTGAGGTACTAAAGGTACGTTGGCAAAATGGAACCCTTGCGCGGTTAGCGTAATATCTGGAATATGTGATTTCTTATTGTAATTTAACCCGGCTTGTGCTTTGTCCATCATCAAAGATGATTCTTTCACTTTGTAGTTGTCGGCGATTAGAGTACTATCAAAAGTGACTCTCGCAATGAGATCTGCCACCTCAGTGGAGTCATATTTTACATCCATCACACTCCAAACAGAATCTTGAGGGAAATTAAGCACCGTATTGAGTTGCATTCTATATTTATCCCCATCAATTTTTGCTTGTTGCTGTTTTGACTCATGATCCAGCAGGTCAGCATTCAGCCCTAAAACATATACATCTAAAACTTCTCCTGCTTCTACACCATCGTTTACCTGTTTTAGTTTTTTACGAATCAGTTCAACCTGATCGTTGTAAGCGTCCACCTTGGCATCTTCTATAGCAATTCCTACATATAATTTAGATACTCCTTCCCTAATTTTACTTTCTACCTCACCGTACTTATTCATAACAATATTATAATCGACTTGCTTTACATCGCTACCCGATTTAATCTTAAATAATTGAGTGATGGGCTGATAAATACCCAAATTGGCTACACCGATAAAACGGTTACTTTCCGGAAGGGTGAATTGCGTTCCCAAATCAATTGGTGGAATACCTCCAATTAATGGCAAATCATTGATACTAATATTTACATCAGTGGTTCTTTCGGTATGATAGTACCAAAACACCCCACCATCCAACATCACTTTTGGCAAATAATTGGAAGTAACCTGATCTACTTCTAATTTCTTCTTCTGTGCCTCAATCGTAATCAACTGCAATTGTTGATTATTTTCTTTTGCGATATTCACACATTCATCCAAAGATATCGTGGATTGTGCATTTACATCAATCATAGGCAGACAGCACAATAAAATCAATAATGCCCCACCTTTATTGATGTGATTTTTTAGAAACTCAGTTTCACCGTATTTCCAATACAGAACAGGAATGGTTAGTAAAGTCATAAACATCGAAAATATTAATCCTACTGCAAGTACCGTTGCCAAAGGAGCCCACATAGGTGATCCTGAAATTATCATTGGAGTCACCCCAATTGCCGCCGCCATTGTAGTTAAGAAAATAGGTCTAATTCTACGTTTACCGGCACTTCTTGCGGCTTCTTTAATTCCCATCCCTTCTTTCACCACCAATTCATTGGCAAAGTCCACTAGAATAATGGAGTTCCTCACGGATACACCAATTAAACTGGCCAAACCAACAAAGGCTGTAAACCCAAAAGGATATCCTGAAACCAATAAACCGAAGAACGCTCCAAAGACTGACAATGGAATGGCAGCAAGCACAATACCTACCTGATTTAGTGTTTTAAATTGGAAAAGAATCACTATAAAAATGATCAATAAACAATACACCATCACTTGGTTCATTTCTGCGAAGGTCTCTCTTTGGGATTCATCCTCACCACCTACTTCAACTTTATAACCTTTTGGTAATGGATATTCATCAATGTGCGTTTGTATGGTTTTCAACATTTCAGAAGGTAACACATCACTTTTTGTTTGTGATTCTACTGTAATAGTTTTTACGCCATTTCTATGTTTGATATTTGAAGGCAACCAAGTTGGTTCTATCTCTGCTATCTGCATTAATGGTACGCTAGCACCCGATAATGGACTACTGATATAATAGTTCTTTATGGCTTCTATATCTTGATTTTTAATCCCTTCGTCTTGTAATATAATTGGCAATGGAGTGTTCCCTTCCCAAATACTTCCTACCGTTAATCCATTATAAGCCAAAGCCAGTTCTCTAAGGATTGTCGATTCAGAAATACCTAACTGATTGGCCACATTCTTATTTGTATTTACTTTTAAACTCAGTTGATTTTCATAAACATCGGTTGTTACATTATACGACAACTCTGAATCTCTCATGATGCTGTCCATATCAGTAGCAATGGCCAATAATGTAGCATAATCTCTCCCTTTGATTCTGATTTCTATAGGTGCCTCATATGGAGATCCTTGTTGCATCTTCTTCACCTGAACCAATACCTCTGGGAATTTATCAGGTAGTGAGTTTTCTAATTCAGAAACCCACTCCTCTGTAGCTTCAATAGAGACCGTATTGATAAGTATCTGCGATAAATTACTTTGAGGGAACTTAGGAGCGTAATTGTAATAGAATCTAGGCGAAGAGGTCCCCACGAACGCCGCATAACTATTCAATTTATCATTTCCTTGAATCTCCTTTTCAATCTCTTTAGTGATACTATCGGTTACTGCTAAAGCGGTTCCTTCTTTTGCTCTAATTTCAATGACAAACTGATTTCTTTCTGCATAAGGGAACTGTTTCTGCTTTAATAATAGATAAAGTGATCCACCAATAATTACGGAAACTACAGAAAACACCATCAACAATCTTGGGTATTTAAACGATAAATCGATGCTCTTATCAAAGAATGCTTGAAGGTAATCCAACATGGATTTTTTATCGTCGGCTTTCTTTTCAAATTTCTTTTTGATGAATGTATAGCAGAGGTAAGGCGTCAACATCATTGCCACTAAATAACTGGCATTAATGGCAATTGCCACAGTGATAGGCAAAGATTGAATAAATTCGCCCACGGCACCTGATAATGTGATTAATGGAAAAAACGAACCTGCGATAGTTAGACCTGCTGTAAATACCGGAATTTTTAGTTCGTCCGCTGACTTCCATGCCGCATCATATGCAGGCAAACCTTCTTCTAGTTTCTCTACGTAATTATCTGCAATCACAATGGCATCGTCTACTAACATACCAAGAACCACGATCAATGAGGCCAATGATACTTGTTGAAGCTGTATGCCTATACCATCTAAAATACCGAAAGTAAATGCCACCGTTACAGGAATGGCTAAAGTGGCGATTAATGCAACTCTAAATGGAAGCAATAATAGTATGACTATAATTACAGAGACAATGGCTATAAAAAACTCTCTGATAAAGTCGTTGATACTGTCTTTAACGTTCTCTGGCTGATTGACGACAAAATCAATTTTCACATCACTTGGTAGACCCGTTTCAAAATCAGAAACCATGGTTTCTACTTCCTCTCCAAAATCTACAATGTTATAACCGTTTTGCATTTCTAACGAAATCAGAATAGATTCAGTGCCGTTGACACGAATTTTTTGCTTCTCTTCCTTTATCCCTCTTTCTACTGTTGCAATATCCTTTACACGAATCACTCCACCATTTGGGTCTTTAGCTATCACTTGGTTCTCTATATCGGCTTGAGTCGAAAATAAACTTCCATGTACAATACCTATATTCTGACCATCAGCTTTTACTTGTCCACCAGGAACCACGGCATTTTCAGCCCTTAGTGCTGCAAATATTTGAGGGGTATATATTTTATATTGACTTAGTTTTCTAAAATCAACATTGATATAGTAACACTCTTCTTTTCCTCCCAGCTTCTTCAACTTAGAAAGGGATGGAATCTCTCTTAATCGATCACCTAATTGATCAACATAATTCTGTATTTCTCTAGCATCCCTTTTGTCCGATTGGAAAGACATTAATAAGGCGACTGTATCCCCAAAATCAGATTGTACAAAAGGTCCAATTACTCCTGCAGGAAGTTCAGCTAATCGAAGTTGAGTCAAAGAGTGTTGTAGTTTAGACCAAAAGATATCTGCATTGGTAACATAATCCTGAAGCTCTACGACAATATAAAGTACCCCTTCTCTAGAATTACTGTGTGTCTTTTCTTTGTTTACTTCTTCAAAACTAAATAACAGGTCCTCAATTTTATCCGTGACTTGTTGTTCTACGTCGGTGCTACTTGCCCCAGGAAATGCAGCTACCACTAAACCTTCTCTGATATTAAACTTTGGATCTTCTCTTCTGGGCATTGTTTGTAATGAAAAGACCCCATACATCACAATTAGAAATGTGATGGTAAGGATAATCTGTTTATTATCTAATGCACTTTTTACAATCGACATATCTTTCTGTTGGTGTAATTAATAGTTTAAAGCATCTCCATCCATCAATTTTAATGGAGGATTCGTGACTAATAGATCGCCTTCGAATAGTCCCTTGGTTATTTCAACATGGTTTCCAGAGATCTTGCCTGTAATAATTCTTTTCTTGAAGGCCGTTTTGTTTCTAGCTAAAAACACATAATCTAATCCATCGATGTCTCTCACTACTAAAGACATTGGAATTTCAATTTGATCCCTTTGTACCGTTTCAGTCAATTCCGCTGTACACATCATTCCTTCTCGTAACTGTTCATTTACTTCTGGTAAAAGAATATCAACCGTAAAGGACCTTGTCAGCTTAGATGCCGACGGGTACACTTTGTTAATCTCACCAGTATATTCCTTATCTGCTATTTTTACCTCTACTTTTCCAGAAAGTTCTATCAAATTAATTTTGTTTTCTGGAACACCTACCGATGCATAAAGCGATGTGTTATCCAACAAACTTACTATTGGTTCTCCCTTGGAAATTCCTCCACCTGGACGTGCCCAAATTTTTCCTACTTTTCCAGAAATGGATGAATATAAGGTAGTGTATTTCAGTTTATTCTTATAGATATTATACCCTGCCTCGGCTTGTTGCTGTAAAGAAACTATTTTCTGATAATCGGCCTCAGCTAAACTTCCTGCCTTATACATTTTAGTTAAACGTGATAACTGATCGTTGGCCTCATCTAATTTTGCTTTCGACACTTTTAAAGCTTGTTGATAATCTTCTGTGTCTAATTGAGCGATTTTCTGACCTTTTTTGATATTCTGTCCTTCTTTAACATACAATCGGGTCAATTTACCATCGACTAAAAAAGATAATTGATGATTTCCCTCTGCTTTTAACTCTCCCAACAATTCAAGAACAATGGGTTTAGTTTTGGAGGCTACTTTTTCAACTTTAACAGCATACTCTTTAGGGGCTTTCTTTTGTGTGACTTCCTGAGTGCAAGAAAATAGGATGCTTAATAAGATAATGGGAGAAAATAGTAATTTACTTTTCATAAAAATCAGATAATTTTTGATTGATATAAGTTACAGTTATTAGTTATTTTAAAAAAGCATTACATAACTTTTTTTAAGAGAATATCAGGATTGATGCTAATAAATGCTAAATGTATGATACAAAAAAATAACCCCACATAATGTGCGAGGTTACTTTAATCATCTTAAATACTATTTAAAACTAAAACTATTACAACTAGTTTGTTAATTCTTGAGTATGAAACAACTTAATATTTTAAAACTGTCTTTTTTTCAAATACAAATATGGAAATAAAAAAATGATAAATGAATAATTATTCACTTATTAACAATGATAAAAACACAACTTATTGATTGTGTTTAAAATAAAATAAAACACTTATAAAAACAGTAGAGCCAAAATATAACTTTGGCTCTACTTTCATCTACTTTATTCTTTATTTTATTGAGCAGTAAGTTCGTTAGTCTTGTTGTTAAACTTTAATGTAAACAAATAAGGGTATATTCTTTTTTGATAATCAAATTTAGGTAGAAAACACCCTAATCGTCAATCCCTCAAATGGGGGATTTTCTTCGTTATATCTAAATAAGTTTAAAGATTTTAGAGTTAAACAAAATTGCAACCGATTACATTCCTATGATTAAGATATATTAAAGATAATGAGTCAACTAAAGAAATTGTAATGCGTTTTATTTACTGTACTTGGAATTACCAAGACTCATGATTTTCCAAAAAACAATAACCAAAAATGAAAAAATTAGTTCTTGCATTATCGGTTCTTACATTACTTAGTGTTTCAACATTTGCATCAACATATAATAAGATTAAAAACTTAGTATATATCGAACAAATGGACAATAATGTAACAGTTCAAGAGAATTTAGAAAAAATTTCTAAAGACTATGTTGATGGTGATATTTTACAACAAAAATTCTTCGAGTATGAAGAAAATGGTGTAAAGAAATATCAACTTCAAATTGTAGAAGATATTACATATAAAAGAATTATGATTACTACAGAAGACGGTAAAGATTATTGTCAAGTATCATTAATTAATAGAAATATTGACTAATTAGTTAAGTCATATATTTCAAAAGAGCAGTAAATTTCTTTACTGCTCTTTTTTATGTCTTTCTATTTTGTATATCAAAAATATAATAGAGCCTAACGAGGTTCCAATAGGAACAATGGTCTTCCAACTAGTGTAATAAGCTATAATTTGCAATGGAATAAGAGATATTAAAGCTCCTATAACAATCCACTTTAAATAAGGAGGCCGTTTTTCCATAATTAAAATTCTTTATTTCGCCTCTCAATTTACGTTATCTTTTGTAATCTCCCACAATTATCTTCTGATGTACTATCTCTTTATTCGTCCCAAAAAGTTTGACAAAATAAATCCCGCTTTTCAAGGAATTTAAATAGTAATCATTGGATTGAACTCTATTATCTAGAATGATTAATTTACCCGATAAATCATACAATTTTATTGTCGATATCATAAAGCCAGCTTCGATATTTACTTTACCTTCGAAACTAGGGTTTGGATATACTTTAATCAAATTATCAAGTTGATCACTTAATGATGTCACCCACTCTTCATCTTGAATGTTCATTGTATCAGAAACTACAGAACATCCTAATGAGTCTGTTGCTTTTACTACATATTTCCCCACTCTTGATGGGTGTATAAATAATGTTTGATCTGCAATGAACTCATCTCCAAAATACCAAGAGTATACTTTTGTTGAGTCTGCATTCCCTACCCTTAATGTTTGATTTTGATATAAAATATCAGGAGTCGTAAAAGCTGCTTTTTGATTTACAGTCAAAGAATTGGAATAAGCCAAACAACCACCCGAGGTCACTGCCCTTACAGTATAGACACCCTCTTTGAATGTAGTAAAAGTAGGATTTGTTGCATCAGAAATAATTGTATCATTAACATACCATTGATATGCTAAATTTGTATCAATAGGATTAGCGTATAATTGAATATTAATATTTTCATTACTACAAAACCAAGTATGTCTTTCTGATAAAATCTGTATAGAATCCTGTTGAGCACAATCTACTCCTACATGAGCTTCGAATAATTTCAAACGTAAACCAGTCCAATTTGAGTGGGTAGAATAACAACTATACATACCTTTATCACTCATAGAAATATTAGATAAATTCAATTCAACTCCAATTGATGTCGTATCCTTAAACCATTCCAAAACTTCTCCATCTACAACCGCATAATTATGACTGTAATTATCTCCCAACTGCTTACTTATATACTCTCTTTTTAATACATTAAATTGAGGTATTGCTTCTGTATTGGAAGGATTTAAATTTGATAAACCTGAGAAATCCAGCTGATTGAAAGATACGTTTACTTGTGTTTCTGAAGGAGGAGCGACAGTAACATTGTTTATCTTATTATTTGATATATCTAACTTAATTACTGTTGTAGGAAGACTGTAACTCCATTTTTTCAAGACATTATGGTCTACATAGACTTCTGACATAAAAGATTTATTCTCAAAAATATCACCCAATGTATCCAAGTTATTGTAACTTAAATCGAGAATTCTCAACTGATTTGAACCTTGTAAATTACGATCTACTGTATGTATATTGTTATGACTTGCCAATACATGTCTTAGATCATCCAATCCACTTAGTTGTGGTAGTCGGTTTAAACTATTATGATGAATGTAAAGTGTCCTTAAACTCCTTAATGCTGCTAAGGAAGCTACATCATCATCCTCTAGTTGATTATAAGATAAATCCAATAACCACAACTCTTTCAATCTCCAAATGGAATCAGACACGGATTGTAAATTACAATTGGCTACTTTTAAAATTTGTAACTTCTTTAGATCTCTAACTTTTTCAGGTAGGTGTGTCAAAGAAGGTGTATTAGATAAATCCAATTGAGTAATCTTACCTGATGTATTCGATAAATACCTTGGCCAATCTGATATAGGATCTGATGAATTATAACTTATTTGTAGTTCATCAAATATTGATTTTAATATCAAAGAATCTGTAGATGATATTGGTTGTTCATTGGTTTCCTCTTCTTGAGTTTGTCTTTCCTTTACTTTAATGATTAGGGTATCATTTGCCGAACAAGCATTTAGATCATATGTACTTGCAAAAACCCAATACACTCCAGCTCCTCTATCCTGGGGAGAAAATAATGAGTTGCCCATTTGAGGTGTTTCATTGTTGACAGAAAAAGACACCAAACTAAAACTTTCACCGTTTACATTCCCTCCTAAAGTAATATTTGGATCATCATTATAGATAAACAGTGAATCGTCAGTAAAAGCATTACCATTGACGGTAATTTGCAACTCGGATTTTTTATAAACGGAAACAGGAATTTCTACTGAATCCTCTAAAATGCCATCATTTCCTACAAAAAAGGCTTCCCAAACAATATTTCTCATCCCTCCAGGTGGAATAGTTTCATCAAATAGTAAATTGGGTTGAAGAAGCAAAGGGTCAGCAACTGTAATACCGTCACCTACGACTTTTACGAGTGTTAAATCATTGAAACCATTGGTAGAGGTATTCATAGTGATATTTTGATTCGGTGTATTTGAACATATCACCGAAGGTAAATTTAAAAGAGTAGTTGGATCAAACACATGAAATACCGTTTGTACCGTTTTTGTACAATTACCATCTGATAAAGAATAGGTTATTTGATGTGACCCAACACCCGCAGAATTAGGGGTAAATGAATTGTTCATCACTCCTGCTCCGCTACAAGTTAAAATCACCCCATCATTATCAATATTTGTGGACATCGTAATTGCCGTATTTGAGTTCACATTAAACCTTTTCGTGTTTGGAAAAGTCGTTACAGCGATCGCATCAACATCGGTAACATCAATGTCTATTTCATTAGAATAAAAAGTATCTGTACCATTAGAAATAACTCTTTTATAAGCATAATTACCATCTACAGGGACTGAGGCCACTGTAAAATTCATACTATTAGAGTTAGGTAAAATAGTCCATTCCCCTTCATTTTCTCTTTGCTCCCAATGTATCACCGCCGTTTCTCCGTCTCTTGTAATCGATGCAGTATCAACCACATTACCAGTAAGAGTTAAGTTAATGTCATGATTACAAAATACTTCTGTTGAAGGGGTATTAATATAATTCTCTAATTGTGGAGTAGTTGAAACAGAAAAATAAACATTACTAGCATCAGTTGTTGTACTCTTTAGTGCTGAATTCCCTGCTGAATCCAATGCAGTAATTGAGAAGGCTAAAGGGTTAGAATGTGTTTCTGTGGGTAAGACATCAAACGTTTTGATAAATGTAAAATTTGTAGGTGTCTGATCAGATAATTCTAAATCTTCACCTTCTAGTTGAGCGGAAATTGTTTCAATCGGTTCGGACATAATCACTTTTAAGTATACCGTATTCCCGTTATCAATTAAAGTATTGTCGGCGGGATTATCGGTGTTGATCTGAACCACATTGAAATTGGGAGAATACGAATCAAATATATATTGACGTGAGGAATAATAATTCAATTCATCTTGATTAAACTGTAGATTTATATTGTCACCGTCCGCAAAAGAATAACTGATATTGGTCATAATATCATAATCACTCCCATCAGTATTTGAAACTACGTTAATGAGAACTGTAGATATGGGCATATCATTGACTAAAACTGTAAAATTAGCAGCTACTGGGAAGATACTTTCACCCGTTAGATCCCACACCAAATTTGATGAATTTGTATGGGTACTTTCGTTGTGGGTAAAAGATGATATTGATTGAGAAAAGGCATTAAAGGCTGTCAAAAAAAGAATAATAAAACTTAACACAACCGATAATAAACCATTATCAAAATGATATGAAAAGCGTTTCATTTAAGAGGGTAAAATTAGGTACAATTAGGTTTTTGCTTAAACACAAGTAACTAATATTTAATCACTTAACCTATATTTCTTGATTAATTCATCCGAAAATGAAATTTTTAAAAGATATATTTATCTTCTATATACATGGTTGATGCATTGTTTAGAATGCATCTAAACTACAAAAGGTGATGAAAAGCACTATTTTTTAGTGTCATCCCTTTTTATCTTTACAAGGTAAATTTTGAATCAAACTGGAAATATAACTCGAATTAGTGAATTAAGCCTATGATGTTAAAAAAACTCATTCCTCCTAAGCAGTGGCAACCTGTTGTTATTGCATTACTTGGGGCGATTGTGGGATTAACATTATATATAGCACAAACAGCTAGGGTCACATCTTATCTTTCTGATGACCCCGAGACTTGTGTCAACTGTCACGTAATGACTCCTCAATTTGAGAGTTGGAAGCACAGTTCACATAGAGAAGTTGCTACATGTAATGATTGTCACGTACCACATGACAATGTTGTATCGAAGTATGCGTTTAAAGCCAAAGATGGTCTTTATCACTCATACATGTACACCCTAAGAATGGAGCCACAGGTGATTAAAATGCATCAACCAGGTCGTGAAGTTGTACAAGCAAACTGTGTGCGCTGTCATAATGATCAGGTAACAGACGCAAAAATGTCATCTTGGGTAGCCAACCACTCTCACGATAGAACCGACAGAGCATGTTGGGAATGTCACAGAGAAGTACCTCATGGAAGAGTAAAATCTCTTTCATCTGTTGGATATCAAATCCAAAGCCTCCCTGTACAAGGTGAGAAAAAAGATGTTATACCAACTTGGCTAAAAGACGCCTTGAAAAATAAGAAAAAATAAATTATGAGCTCTAAAGTTAAAAATTGGCTTTTATTTTTGGCTACAGTAACTGTAGTTGTGCTTCTAGCAATGTTAGGAAGCAATATTACGGATCGTAAATCAGAATCTCAGTTCGCTTACCAACCACAAGTGAAAATTGCAGATAACGATCCTCGTAACGACGTTTGGGGTAAAAACTTCCCTCGTCAATACGAATCATTCTTAGAAACAAAAGAGATGGACTTCTCTTCTAAGCATAACGGTAATCAATTAAAAGATGCCTTGGCTGGTACTCCTGAACTTGTAGTTCTTTGGGCTGGTTACGGTTTCTCTAAAGATTACAACCAACCACGTGGTCACTACTATGCAGTAGAAGACATTCATAACACTCTAAGAACAGGTGGACCAACTGAAGAAGGTACTGGCCCAATGCCTGCAACTTGTTGGACTTGTAAGTCTCCAGATGTACCTCGTTTAATGAACGAAATTGGTATTGCTGAATTCTATAAAGGAAAATGGTTCGACAAAGGTGAGCAAATTCACAACCCTATTGGATGTAACGACTGTCACGATAACAAGACAATGGAATTAAAAATTTCTCGTCCTGCGTTAATCGAGGCTTTCCAATCTATGGGTAAAGATATCAACGATGCTTCTCATCAAGAAATGAGATCATTAGTATGTGCACAATGTCACGTAGAGTACTACTTCAACAAAAAAGAGCCTGTAGAAGGTGTTCCTTACCTAACTTTCCCTTGGAAAAACGGTTTAACGGTTGAGGATGCTGAGAAATACTATGACGACATCAACTTCTCGGACTGGACACACAGCTTATCTAAGACGCCAATGTTGAAAGCACAACACCCAGGTTACGAGATCTACCAACAAGGTATCCACGCGAAGAGAGGTGTTTCTTGTGCTGACTGTCACATGCCTTACAAAACTGAAGGTGGTCAAAAATTCACAGATCACCATATCCAGTCTCCTTTGGCTAACCCTGCAAACTCTTGTCAAGTATGTCACCGTCAAGATCAAAACGAATTGATGGAGAATGTATACTCAAACCAAGACAAGAACAAAGAGGGTGCACACCGTTTAGAGAAATTATTAGTTAGAGCGCACGTTGAAGCGAAAAAAGCTTGGGATTTAGGTGCTACTGAAAAGCAAATGCAACCAATCTTAATGGACATCCGTCACGCTCAATGGAGATGGGACTACTCTGTAGCATCTCATGGTGGTTCTTTCCACGCTCCTGTTGAAACTGGTAGAATTATCACTACAGGTATCGACAAAGCGCAAGAGGCTAGAATTAAATTGGCTAAACTTCTTCCTAAATTAGGTTTCGACGGTGAAGTTCCTTACCCAGATATCTCTACTAAAGCAAAAGCACAAAAGTACATTGGTTTAGATATGGATAAATTGGAGAAAGAAAAAGAAAACTTCAAAGAAACTATCATTCCAAAATGGTTAGAAGCTGCTAAGAAACGTGAAGACGCTATGGGTGTTCAAACTGTTTCTAGCAAATAAGACTTAAAGATCTTAATAATTAATAAAGCTGCTGTACTATTTCCTTAAAATTCAAGTAATTAGAGGGATTGTACAGCAGCTTTTTTATAACTAGACAAAAAGCTATTACATTTGTAACAAAGTAGATGTACTTACAAATAATTCCATAAATAATAATGAAGAAAATCTTCAAGTTTCTATTTTCAAACGAACTAACATTAGTTGCCTTATTTTCTTATGCGGTAGCAATGGGTGTGGCCACTTTCGTTGAAAATGATTATGGTACACCAGCAGCAAGAGAAATGGTGTACAATGCACTTTGGTTCGAAATTTTACAAGTGATCTTAGGTATTAACTTTATAGGTAATATCAAGAAATATAAGTTATTCAGAAAAGAAAAAGCAGCCGTTTTTACTTTTCATATCGCTTTTATTATCATTTTATTGGGTGCGTTTATTACTAGAAACTTCGGATACGAAGGGAATATGCATATCCGTGAGGGGCAAAGCAGTAATCAACTTATCTCATTAGACCGCTATTTCAATGCACATATTCACAGTGCATCTGCGAATAAAGAATTTAACCGTAAAAGTACTTTCACTCAGTTACATCAACCTAATTTTGAGTGGAAAGAAGAAATTAATGGAGATCAAATTAAAGTGACTCCTAAAATGTTTGTACCTGATGCTGTTCAAACAGTAATAGAAGGTGGTGCTGATGATGCTGTTATAGAAGTTGTTACTGCATCTGAGTCGGGCCGTAAATCGGTTTTCCTTGCCAAAGGAAAAAGTATGTTTGTGAATGGTCAGGAAATTACATTCAACAACCCTAACAAAGGGGCAATAAACATTAGAGAAAAAGGAGTTGATTATACAATTGAAACTCCTCAGCCAATTGGCTTTTTTATCATGGCAGACCAAAGTACAGGTTCTGTAGATGATGGTATTGAATCCAAATTACAAAAAGAGGCCCTATACACTATGGGTGATTTCCGTTTTGTAATTAAAGATATACATGAAGGCCTAAAACTAGGCTACTCTCCTGCCACTACAAAGAAAATGAAAGAACAAGCTGCCGATCTTTTGTTTGTTGACGTTACTGTGAACGACGAAACAAAAGAAGTGATTTTGGCGAGTTTGAGTGGTGTAGTAACTCCATTTAAAGAAGTGGTTATCGGAGGATATACAATTGATGTTTCTTTTGGACCTCAAGTAACTGAATTACCTTTCAGTCTTTTCTTGAATCACTTTGAAATGGAAAGATACCCAGGTTCAACCAACCCTTCTGCTTACTCATCAGAAGTGATTGTTCAAGATGGGGATGTGAGTTACCCTTATACTATTTTTATGAATAATGTATTGGACCACTCAGGTTACCGTTTCTTCCAAGCCTCTTTTGATCAAGATGAAAAGGGTACTATCCTTTCTGTAAACCAAGATAGACCTGGTACTATTGTCACTTATATTGGATACTTATTGATGACTGTAGCAATGGTATTGAGTATGTTCGAGAAAAAATCAAGATTTAGATTAGTAAGTGGTAAACTTTCGAAATTAAAAGCACAAAGTGTTACTCTTCTTTTAATGGGTGCTGCTGTATTAAGTTCACACCAACTAAAAGCACAAACAGAAGTAGCAGAACATCCTAATCAGGAGAAAGTAGAAGTACAAGAGACTCCACAATTTGTCGACCGATCTCAACATGTCGATGGAGAACATTCTAAGCTTTTTGGTAGCTTAATTGTTCAGGATATGGATGGCCGTTTAAAGCCTGTCAATACTTTATCATCAGAATTCTTAAGAAAACTAACGCGTAAGACCACTTATAAAATGGTTTACAAAGATGGTGCTGAAGAAAAGATGAACAGTGATCAATTGTTCCTTGCTTTACAAATGGATCCTGGTTACTGGCAAAGTATGCCTATCATTAAAGTTGACAAAGACGCTGGTAAAGGTGTTTTTGATCTATTGGATATGGAACAAAAGCCTATGGTTTCTTTCAATGATTTAATCAATAACGAAGGTGATTACTTATTAAGAGCTGCCGTTGATGATGCCCAAAAGAAAAAACCATCTGAAAGAGGAGAATTTGATAAAGAGTTGATTAAAATCGACGAAAGATTTAATATTCTATATCAAGGCTTATCGGGGAACTACTTAAAGATCTTCCCTGTACCTAACGATCCAGATCACAACTGGTTTAACGCCAATTTTATGGGATCTCCTTTCGCACAAGAAGATTCAACTTTCGTAAGAAACATCACTAAGATGTATTTTATGGAGATTCTTAAAGCAAGAGAATCCAAAGATTGGTCGCAAGTAAATCAAAACTTAGAATACATTCGTTTATTCCAACAAAAAATGGGTGAAGATATTTATCCTACAGACAACGCCATTAAAATGGAGTTGCTGTACAATAAGATGAATATTTTCAATAACCTTTTCCCTATTTACTGGATGTTGGGTATTTACCTTTTAGGTGTTGCCTTATGGAAAGTATTTAAAGTGAATACAGCAAGTAATCGAGCGTATACAATTGGGGTTATACTTCAAATGGTGGCTTTCGGTTTCTTTACTTGCAACCTTCTATTAAGATGGTACATTGCACAATATCCACCTTGGACTAACGGTTATGAAATGCTTATTCTTGTAGCTTGGGCATTGTTCCTATTTGGTTTCTTCTTTTATAAGAAATCGGATTTTATCCTTCCATTAGTTTCTCTGTTTGGTGGTACATTATTGTTTGTAAGTTTCTTGGATTGGTTAAACCCAGAAATTACTAACCTTGTACCTGTATTGAAATCGTATTGGTTAAAAATTCACGTAGCGATTATCGTAAGTTCATATGCTCCTTTAGCATTGTCAGCACTTCTTGGTTTTATCAACTTGATCTTCATTACAATTAGAAATGAGAAGTTTAAGAAGCCAATTTTGGAATTGACTTATGTAAGTGAGCTATCAATGACTATTGGTTTATACATGTTAGCTGTAGGTACATTCTTAGGTGGTGTTTGGGCCAACGAGTCATGGGGTCGTTATTGGGGTTGGGATCCTAAAGAAACATGGGCTTTAATCTCTGTGATTGTGTACTCTGTAGTACTTCACCTTAGATTGGTTCCTGCTTTAAAAGGGAATTACACATTCAACTTGGCAAGTTTATTAGCCTTCTCAAGTATTGTAATGACCTCTTTTGGTGTAAATTACTACTTAACAGGTTTACACTCTTACGCTACAGGCGATCCTGTACCAGTTCCTACCTTTGTTTACTATGTAGTAGCTATGGTATTTACACTTGCTGTAGCAGCGTATTATAGAAATCAAAAGAAGATATAATTCTCTTCTTGAAAATATTTTTAAGCCGTTTCTTGAAAAAAGGAACGGCTTTTTTGGTGACATTTTTTTAAGTGCGATATAAGTAAGTGAAAATAATAATACACCAAATCTTAATTTACCATGAAAACATTAATTTACTTTTTATTGACTTTTATTGCTCCATTAATCGTTGTTGCTGAAGAGGAAGAAAAAAAAGAAGACGAGGCCCCTACCGAAAAGGTAGAAATATATAAAGGTTTATTCTTAAATATGGAGGATGATTTAGTACACCAACATATCAAAAGCGATCTAAATGGAGAGTTAACAACAGAAGGATATTACTCTATTAAGTTTTTAGATCAAGAAGCTTTATTAGAGCCCGTATTTGAAAAAAATCAATTAACTCAAATCAAAATTATTTATCAGTCAGATGATGTGGAGTTGATCGAATGTAATCTAAATATGATCATCAAAAGTTTGAGTACATCAACTGATTGGTCCTTACACCAAGCTACGGATGATCAGTGGTTACTAGAAAAAAATCTTGATAAAACCATTGACAATATGAATCAGATTACCATGTTTACTTATGGTATTCATAGAGATAATGTAGGACACGGTTGGCACGCAGAAGTGGTTATTTCACCACGCTTCGAAGCGACTGATGAGTTCTCTGAAGAATCATTAAACAAAGCAAAAATGGAGATTGAATCTTCTCTATAAAAAATATAATAGTAGTTATTTTAGTTTGATATTGTTAAAACCTGATAGAAATCTGTCAGGTTTTTCTTTTGTAAGGCACTAATATTGCATATATGAATAAATCATCATATTTTTATAAAGTACATGGTGTTATCAGAATTAAAATTATTTGAGTTCTTAAATATATTATGAAAAAGTTAATCATCTCACTTTTTGTATTCTTCGGCTTTACGATTTCAATATTAGCACAAGAAAACAAAGAAATCCCCGCAATTACAGATCCTGTAACGAAAGAGGGATGGACCAATGATGCAAATTATGCTATTAAAACCGCTCAGGATGAAAAAAGACCTATAATCATGGACTTTACAGGAAGTGATTGGTGTGGATGGTGTAAAAAAATTGACAGAGAAATCTTTGATACACCAGAATTCAAAAAATGGGTAAAGGAAAATAATATTATTCTTTTAGAGCTTGATTTCCCTAAAGGTGTTAAACAATCCGATCAGCTTAGAGCACAGAATTATTATTTAGCTCAGGAGTATAAAATTCAAGGTTATCCTACAATTTTTATTGTAAAAGATGGTAAGGGTATTCAAATGGGTTACCAAAAAGGAGGACCTGAAGCTTGGATTAAAGCTGTAGAGGCTCAGTTGGATATTTAATTTTCTTGAAGAAATTATTATCAAAAAAAGCCCGAATTCTAGTTAAAGAATTCGGGCTTTTTCTATTCCTTTCAGAAATTATCTATGCTTATGCCCCGGTTCCCAAATCAAACGACAGAAAGCACTTAAACGTTCGTTTTCTCTACCAACAGGAATACCGGCAACGATACCCACCAAAAGGTTATCTGCAATACCCACTCTCATCTGAGGGCGAATAGTCATATCAAAATCTCCATTGGCCACCGTTTGGTTAAACTCCATACCAATAAAATTGGAAGTACCCGGTATCATATAATGGAATGAAGGGTTGATTTCATAAGAAATATCCCAATCTTTAGATTGATAACCGTATTCAAAACTTGGTCCGGTATAAATCAACGAGTGCCAATTTCTCCCCCATCTTTTTGCGATGACATAAAACGGATTAAAAATATTTCCTTGAATTAAAGGATTGCCAAAATTTTTAAAATCGGAAAATGTGATTTCATTGATATACCCCAAAGCCATTGACATATTCAGTTTTTCAGAAACAAAAAATGACCATTGTGTTGCCAATTTTAAACTTTCTAATCTATCTGAAGGAATTGAATCTCTATCTACTCCATCCTGTGGAGAATAAAATGAAAAAGGAAGTTCTACTTCAAAACCAAGTCTATTGATTGGTGCCCATTCGTATTCTATTAAAGCCTCGTATTTATCGTATTTAAGATTGTCTTTAATCTCCATACCCACGTTCCATTCTTTTTCACCAGCACGTGCTCCAAGGTCGCGAATAAGATCAATGTAAAGTGGTTCAGCGTGTACCACCTTTGGAGGTAAATTCTTCTCGTTGTATTTATTGATATAAATACTGTCTTGCTGTTCTTTAGTTAGAATTCCATGAGTTTCATTTTGTGCAAATAAAGAACCCATAGAAATAACTAATAATAAGAATAGCGTGTTAAGCGATCTCATGTAGTCAGATTAGATTTGAGGAATTGATTTTAATTAAAGGTGCAAAGATATGATGTTTAACAAAGAAAAAAACATCATCTTTTATATCAGTAGATTGTTAGCTTAATTTTAACATAAATTTAAGTCAATATTTTCTACCTCAAAGGTTGAAATTTACTTAGAATTACTTTCATAATCATAAACAAAGGAGTAATCTCCATGATGGAGAAACAATTCATCAAAATAATATTCCCACATCTCAACATTATCGATCGTTGGAAATTCTCCTTTTTTAGAAGAAGCCACCATTAAAGATGATACATATGGAGTTCCACTTATTAAATGTCTACTTCGGTGGTCGTAAGCACTTGGTGGTTGACATAGTAAATGATATAATTCGTGGGAAATTAATTGTAATGAAAGATGGTCGTGATTGATCTTCACAGAAGATGGATTTACTTTGATAATACCGTTGGAAAAAGTAGTTGCATTGACATGGTTTGCTAATTCTGGTCCCCATTTAATATTCACTTTTCCTGAACGAAATGTCATGTCACGTTTTTCTGCTTCATCAATGAACCGTAAGATATGATCATGAAATATTTCACTTAATTCTTCGTCCTGATAGGTGATTTTTAGATTATCGGGTTCTACTTCCCAGTTAATTATTGAACATGAAGATAATAAAAATAGGATATATAAGCAGGTTAACGAAAATATGCGGGTCATAAATAATTGAGTATAGGTGGTAATCTAATTTACAAATATTATTTAATAATTGAAATCATTATTTAAGCTCTCCCTGTTTTTTTTGTTATTTCGATTTGGAAAAACTAAATTCAACCAACTTAATACTTCGTTAATTTTATAGACACGACATTCTAATGGATGAATTTTCTAGGAATGCTCAACAATTGTGTGAGCTCTACGGAATTACCTCAAAAGACACTGAATATATTCAAAGACTTAAACCAATAGCGATGAAAGCGCTACCACAAATGGTAGAAAGTTGGTATAAGTGGCTAAGGTCTACTCCTGAATTTTATGAATATTTTTCGGATCCTTCTACTCTAGAACGCGTTCAGAAGATGCAATTTGGGTTTTGGGAACAATTCTTTGATGCTCAAATTGATGGTGGTTATATTGAATCAAGACGCAAGGTTGGTGAGGTACATGCACGTATAGGATTATCTCAAGAGATTTATCTTGCTGGAGTTGATCATTTTCTTTCTTTATTTGTGGAAATGCTTCTTAAGGTGAAAGATTGGTCGGCTGAAGATATTAATGAAGCTAGAAGAGGTTTGAACAAAATGGTGCATATGGATATGACTATTATTGTTCAGAGTTACGAAAGTATAGTCAATCAAAAAATTACTGCTCAAAGTAAGACATTGATGGCCATGTCAACGCCAGTAACTCAAATCTGGGAGGGATTACTTTTATTGCCTGTCGTTGGATTAATCGATTCAAGAAGAGCACAAGATATCATGGATAACACCCTATCACAGATATCTACCCATCATGCTCAATCTTTTATTTTAGATATTTCTGGTGTAGCTGTAGTAGATACTGCGGTAGCAAATCACCTTATTAAGATCACAAAAGCAACAAAACTAATGGGTTGTGAGTGTATCATATCAGGCTTATCACCTGCAGTTGCTCAAACTATCGTTGAATTAGGAATTGATGTAGGAACAATTAAAACTACCGCAAACCTACGTTCGGCTATAGAAATTGCTTTCGATAAATTAAATATGAAAATTATCAAGCAATAAATGGAGAATTGGATTAAATCGAGTATTCCTTTACAGCTACATAAAGGTTGTATTATTGCCTCTTTTCAATTAGATCTTGAAGAGGAACAACTAAAATTGTTTCGTCAAGAGTTATTGAATTTTGTGGTGAAACACAATAAGATTAGAGGTATTATCTTCGATTTATCGGGATTAGAAATTATTGACCTGATTGATTTTAATCGTATTAGAAGTATTATTGATATGATTAAATTGACCGGTTATCAAACCATTATTTCTGGCTTAAAACCCTCTGTGGTCTCTTCGCTTATTTTATTAGATGCTGACATCGATGGCCTTAATGCCGTATTAAGTCTTGATGAAGCTTTCTTAATGGTTGATCAAATGTTGAAGTAAAATGAGAATTAGTATTCAAAAAGAAACCGATATTCACTATGCTCAACATGAGGTACTTGATTTTGCCAAATCACTTGGTTTTAATCAACTGGACTGTCATAAAATATCCATTATTATTTCAGAACTAGCTCAGAATATCATTAAATACGTGGGGAAAGGCTTTGTGAAATTTTCTCATAGAAGAATGCTGCATAGAGAAGGGATTCTGATAGAAGCAATTGATAATGGAAAAGGAATATTTGATCTAGAAACTGCACTAACCGATAATTTTTCGACTGGCGGAACACTTGGATTGGGATTACCAGGAATTAAAAGAATTGCCGATATTTTTGAGATAGATTCAATACCTGATCAAGGTACACATGTAAAAGTAACATATTGGATAAAATACAAAAAATAGAGATTGCGGGTTATACTCGTCCTATCACAGGTGAGTATGTGAATGGAGATGCTTTTTTTATCCATCAAGAAGACGATTATACCTTTTTTGCGGTTATTGATGGTATTGGACATGGACAAGTGGCTCATCAAATAGCGAGCAAACTGACGAAATATATTAAAGAAAGGGTACAGAAAGACATTGCTCATTTAATGTCTGAAGCACATTATTTTATGAAGGGTTCCGAAGGGGCCGCTTTAGGGCTTGGGATCATCGAAAATAATGAAATTAGTTTCTGTACGATTGGTAATATCAATGCTAGAATCATAAATCAACAAAATAATAATATAGCGTTATTATCTACAGATGGATTGATTGGAGTACGAAAAAGAACTCCTCGTGTTGATGTACGAAAAATTCAAACAGGCGACCTAATTCTAATTCATAGTGATGGAGTGAATAGTTCTAATTCATTTCATAGCAAAGTCAACTATCATTTGTTTACTTGTGAAATACTATCTAGAAAATTAGTAAAAGAGTGGGGATCAGAATTTGATGATGCTACAATGTTATGTATTAAAATAAAGTAAATGAGTTTATTTGAAACAAAAATATTGGGTAGTGAAAAGGAGATTATCTATTTCCGTAAAAAGGTATATAATGTGGCTTTTTTAATGATGGGAAATGCAGGTAACTCTAATAAAATTGCTAGTTTTTTATCTTCTTATCTAAGAATGTTGCAACAACATTTTCCACTGCTCATTCTAACGATTGATTATGAACATATTAAATCAAATAATATTTCTACTTTCAAGATTGGTATTTCTAGTTCCTTAGGTGATCCCATTTTTCCTCCTCCAATTATTAAATCTCACTTATTTCATATAGATGTTTTTGATACCAAAATGGTCATGACCATAAAAAGAAATTTTGATACTAAAAACCTATATAAAGCTGTAGAATTTTATAATGAAAAAAGTAGAGACGAACTTTTAGATGAACTAAAGGTAAAGAACGATGACCTTAAAGAGTCTTATGAAAATCTAAAAAAGGCCAAAAACGATAAAGCAAGAATGGAAAGTGAATTATCTGTAGGTAGAAATATACAGATGAGTATGCTTCCTAAAAACTTCTTTCAAAATGACCATATTTCATTATTTGCCGATCTAATTCCTGCAAGAGAAGTGGGTGGTGATTTTTATGATTTTCAGCTCATTAATAATCGCTATTTATACATCGTTATCGGGGATGTTTCGGATAAAGGAGTTCCGGCCGCCTTGCTTATGGCCATGACAAAATCACTTCTAAAAAGTGCCGCACAAACAGAAATATCAACGGCGGAAATTATGAGTCATGTCAACAATCAAATTGTTGAGGAGAACAAGAACAATATGTTTGTCACCGTCTTTATGGGCATGTTAGATGTGTGTACAGGTAAACTCACCTACACCAATGCAGGTCATAATCCATCGTTTATTCGAAGTGGTCAAAATTTAGAAGTATTAAAAGAAATACATGGGCCTATTATAGGTGTCATGAAAGGCCTTGATTATAAAGAACGCACCGTTCAGTTACAGGAAAACGATGTTGTGTATGCTTATACAGATGGTGTTCCCGAAGCAAGAAACAGAGACAAAGTATTTTTTACTGATCAAAAATTACAAGGTTTTGTAAAGAATACTACCATTACTTCCATGAAACAATTGGTCGAAGATACCATTCATGAGGTTAGAGTTTTTGAAGACGGTTTCGAACAAGCTGATGATATAACAGTGCTCTGTTTAAAATTCAAGAAAAAAACTACTCCTTTATTTACCACAGACTTAAAACCCAATTTTGATCAAAAAAACAAGTTAAATGAACAGCTTCAGGTGTTTTTTAATCAAAATGAATTGGATGAAACTATACAGAAAAAACTATTTATCGTTTTTGATGAAGTGATAAGTAATCAAATAAAATATGGATTTGAGGGTATTGAAATACCTAAAATTCATCTATATTTAGAAATCAAAGACAAAGAATTAAGCATATCAGTTAAAGACAACGGCATTGCTTTTAATCCATTTCTTCAAGAAACACCAAACACGACATCAATATTAGAAGAACGTGAAAGTGGAGGACTTGGCATTCATATTGTCAAACAATTAATGGATTCATACAATTATCATAGAAAGGATGATAAGAACATCATCCAACTTAACAAAATACTATAAACAGATGAATATTAGCAAAGAAGTTATACAGGAATATAATGTAATTAATGTAGAAGGATTTATTGATGCGAGCAATTCTTCAGAATTAGAAGAAAGCATCAGAAATCTAATAGAAAAGGGTAGTGATAAGATTATTCTTAATCTAGAAAAGGTAACGTATATGAGTAGTTCGGGATTAAGAGTATTTCTAATGGGTTCTAAAGAACTTCAAGCAATTGAAGGTCAGTTTAGAGTGTGTAATGCTAATGAAGTAGTGATGGAGATTTTAACGATATCAGGGTTTAATATGATCGTTGATATACGAGATTCATTAGAAGAAGCTTTAGCTTAGTCTACTTCTAATAGGATAATATCAAAATCTTCTGGAATGTCTTCTTTGGTGACCCTTTTATATTCCATAGTATCGTACTCCATAAGCATCTGAACATCTTGTGCCTGTAGATCTACAGTCATGTTTTTTTGTTCTCTTCGAACAATATTTAAGTACATTACGGCTACAATTGTTACCCACATACCTATAAAGAAGTACATAAATATAAGTAGCATTTTGTTAGTGTTCATGTAGTAAAGTAGGTAAATTTGAGATCTATATTTTATTCGTTAATAGATAGTTTTTTCCTTTGTCGTATCCTAATTCCATCATTTTTTGCCAAACGTATAGCGTCATAAAGCTATCCGATAGTGAATTATGAGAATTGTCTAATAAGATCTTATCTTCCAAAGACTGCATATCAGAAAAGTGGTTAAAAGCAGTTGATAAACGTTGCCAACGGTAATCGTTGTATTTTTCGTGCCACTCTTTCACAATTTCTGTAGAAAATACTTTCATGGCACAGAATACCCCTTTTGCGTTGGTTAAGTCTACAAAATTTAGATCGAAAGCCGCGTTGTAAAGAATTACATTTTTATCCTCTACAATATCGTTAATCATATCCTGCATTGCGAAATCGTATGTCGGTGCATCCTCTACCATTTCAGGCGTTATGCCATTGACACTCATTGCTTCAGGCCAAGATCTTCTATATTTTGGTTTTAAATAAGTATTCAGAAGTACTTCCTTATCACTGTTGATAATGCTTATTTGTAAAGCTTCATCTACACCAGCGTCTAAGCCCGTAGTTTCTGTATCTAAAACTAAAAAATCAGAAGTAATTTGCTTTTCCATCTAAAAAATTTACAAGCGCTTAAAAAACTATCACTACACAATTTAGAAAAATATTTAATTAAATTATTCTAAAAGTAAAAGTTCAATGAAAAAATTATTTCCATTGAACTTTTTAAAGTGAAAAGTAATGTCTTTTCTATAAGATAAGAATGTTCTATCTACAGACAATTTTAGATTTCTTGAAGCTCGTTAATGATCTCTTCACCTGTTAAATAAGGTAGGGTAAAACATTTCGAATCTTGATGATCGTTCAAGAAAGAATTAAACAGTTCTTTTTGTTGATTCACCTTAGCTTGTAGTAGGGAATTTTTGACTCCCGGGTTAGAAATCATTTCCTGATTAAATACCCAAGCATAAGGAGTAATCCCTGCTCTATTTAAATCCTCTTCTAAACTTTGTGCCTCTCTAATTGGAGTCGTTTCCAATATAGAAATGACTAGTACTTTTGTTAGATCAGGATTCTGAATCATCTTGTATGGAGTCATCAGCTTGCTATCATCAATTTTGCTCTGCTGTTTGACTTGTTTATGATACGCCCCTGTGGTGTCTAACAATAGTAATGTATGTCCGGTTGGAGCAGTATCAACAATCACGAACTTTCTTCTAGCATGTCGAATCACATTAGCAAAGGCATGAAATACCGCCACCTCTTCAGTACAAGGCGATTGTAAATCTTCTAGAATCAGTTTCTTTTGCTCTTCCGTTTTACCCTGCCCCTTTTTCTCCATTGCTTTTGCAATGTATCGTTCAGTTTCTGCTTTAGGATCTATTCTTTCAACTGTTAAGGTAGGGGGAAGTTCTGTTAACTGACCTGTATAGTTGGTAATATGAGCAGCTGGGTCAGTCGTTGTTAAAATCACCTCGTTCCCTCTATTCGCTAAAGCTATTGCAATAGATGAAGCCGTAAATGTTTTACCAACACCACCTTTACCCATCGTTAATATCAAACCATTTTTATCTGCCTCGATGTTATCAAGCAGTTGATTAAATTGATAAGCACTTAAATCAATGGCTTCATTTTGAGTTGCTGAATTGGATTGATTGATAATCTGTGGTATCAATTTTTCATCAAACACAGAAGATAATTTCTGTAGACCTAACACATTGTAAGGTAGCATTCCAAACTTAGTTTGTGATAAGCTCTTTAAGTGTTCAGGCATTTCTTCTAATGCTTTATCACTTTTTGATTGTATCACCTGAGCCAACGTATCGTCTGAGATATCTTCTTGAAGCAGGGCGTTAATGTAAAGATGTTGATTACTTAAACCTAACTCTTTCAACTCTAAAGAAGAACGGTTGGCTTCTTGTAAGGAAGCTTCATCCCCTCTTGCCACCAAAATGAAGGTAGTCAATGTTGGGTCCTGTAACTTTTGAATGACTTCTTTATATCTTTTCTGATTACTCTTTAATGAAGACGATGGGCCTATGCAAGTCGCCCCTTCATTATGATCTAAGAAAGTACTCCAAGCTTCAGGTAGCTCTAACAAACGTAATGTATGCCCTGTAGGTGCTGTATCAAATACAATATGATCGTAATCTGCTACTTCAGGAGCACCGGAAATATATCTTGTAAACTCATCAAATGAAGCGATTTCTACAGTACAAGCACCCGATAATTGTTCTCTTACTTTGTTTTTGTAGGCAGGTGTGGCCAACATTCCCAAAGAAGAAACAGCTCTTTCTTTATAATTATGTCCTGCTGCTTCAGGATCAATATTGATCGCATTTAATTGATTAAGTTTTGGGTGTGCGTGTACTTTATCGGTCACTTGCATTTCCAAAACATCAGATAAATTTGATGCAGGATCCGTACTAATTAATAATACTTTTTTTCCTTCAACGGCTAATTTTACTGCAGTAGCTGAAGCTAAAGTAGTTTTACCAACGCCTCCTTTTCCTGTGAAAAAAATGTATCTGCTCATGTGTTTTTATATATAATGAAAGGTGGATACAATAGCCTAGAAATTGTATCCACCTCTCTTTTATTATTTTGTATAGTATTTCTTTCTAAACCAAAAGGCGAGATTTACCAAGGCAATCAATGCTGGAACCTCTACTAATGGCCCTATTACTCCAGTAAACGCTTGGCCAGAGTTAATGCCAAATACACCAATCGCCACTGCAATTGCTAACTCGAAATTATTACCTGTTGCTGTAAACGCAATGGAAACATCTTTCTCATAATCAGCACCAAAGTATTTACCTAAGAACATACTTACCACAAACATCAATGTAAAGTAGATGACTAATGGAACCGCAATTCTTAATACATCCAATGGCAACTCAACAATTTTTTGTCCTTTCAAACTGAACATCAATACAATTGTTGACAATAAAGCAATTAAAGTAATTGGGGAGATTTTAGGAACAAAAACATTCTCATACCAATCTTTACCTTTTACGTTCACTAGGATTTTTCTACTTAAAAATCCAGCTATAAATGGAATTCCAAGATAGATGAATACACTTTCGGCGATTTGCCCCATAGTGATATCTACCGCTAGTCCTTCAAACCCAAAATAAGGAGGAAGGATAGTGATAAAAACATAAGCGTACACACTGTAGAATAATACTTGGAAAATACTGTTTAAGGCGATCAAACCTGCCGCATATTCTGATGATCCATCAGCAAGATCATTCCAAACAACTACCATCGCAATACATCTAGCCAAGCCAATTAAAATAAGGCCTGTCATGTATTCTGGGTAATCGTGTAAGAAAATAATAGCAAGGGCAAACATTAAAATTGGACCAACAATCCAGTTCAATACCAAAGAAAGAGAAAGTACTTTTACATTCGAAAATACTTTTCCCATCTCTTCATATTTCACTTTTGCCAAAGGTGGATACATCATTAATATTAATCCAATGGCTAAAGGAATATTGGTCGTTCCTACAGACATATCGTTAATTTTATCGGCAACGGATGGAGAAAAATATCCAATCCCAACACCGATAGCCATGGCGATAAAAATCCAAAGCGTTAAATAGCTATCTAAAAAAGATAACTTCTTAGGTTGCTTTTGCGGACAAACCGCTGCTGTATCTTTCGTTAAATCTGACATCTTAAATTAGTGAAAAGGCGTACATTAATTCTCTAGCAATCTGACGACAACGTTCATCGTATTTTTCTTCCTGAATAGAAGTTCCATCAAAAGCTTTTGGATCCTCGAATGGTAACGAAATACGAGTGGCACCAGGAATAAATGGACAATTTGCATCTGCATGTCCACATGTCATTACTGCTGCAAAATTAGATTGTGGGTTAAATGCATGATCGTATGTTTTAGAGAAACCAATAATTGCAGGTTGGTTCTCATCATATTTTATCGCATAAACAGGGTTGTCCTCATTAGACAATTTTTGAATCTTCAAACCAGCTCTTTCCAATGCATTTGCTGCTGATGGAAATAATGCCGTTGCTTCTGTTCCTCCAGAATAAGCAAATACATTTTTAAATCCGTAATAATGTGCTGCAACTTGAGTCCAAACCTGAGAAAGATGAGACCTTCTAGAGTTATGTGTACAAATTAAAATCAAATTTGCTATTCCATCTTTAGCTAAAGAGTCTTTAACGAAATTAGCAACCACTTGAAGCATTTCTTTTCTTTCTTGTTCGATTAATCCAAACTCACCCTCAAGGGTACTGATATAATCTTTTAACTCTACTACTGCGTTTTCCATTTTGAATTATGATTTGATTAACAACACTTTTTAGGAGATAACTGATTTAAATTTGATGAGAAAAACAGGCTCACTTTCTCCCACAGTTCCTCGTTTACACAATAACTTACATTATTACCAGAAATAGATCCTTTGATAAGACCCACTCTCTTTAATTCATTTAAGTGTCTTGAAACTGTAGATTGTGCCAAAGGTAGCACGCCTACTAAATCTCCATTAATGCATTGTGGTGCATTAATAAGATGAAGCAAAATACTTAGTCTTGCCGGATGCCCTAAAACCTTTAGGATATCTGACATTTCCGTTACTTCTGTGTCGAAACCTTCTGTTTTTGTTATTCCCATATCGCAATATTGCGATATATAAATGTTATTATCAAAAAATAGAGAATATTTATGAAAGAATTTTACAATCATTTGCTTTAAAAGCAGAAAATGAGGTGAAATCAAATGCTATTTGTATAATAAAAAAACAAAGTCCATCCCCAAAGAGGATGGACTTTACTGCTCTATTCATTAAAATATAAATTACGAAAATATATTTTCTTAGTTGCTAGATGGGATTAAAACATCACCTAGAACGTGAATTACACCATTTGATGCTTCAACATTAGCAATTTGAACCATAACACCATCGATGTATACACTTTCACCCATGACTGTTACAGTTAACATTGTTCCTGCTAATGTTTCAATCATTTGACCATCTGATAAATCAGATGATAAAGCTTTAGTTGCTACAACGTGGTGTGCTAAAACGTTTGCTAATTCTTCAGTAGATAAACCTTCTACTGTATCAGCAATCTTAGCGAAAGCATCGTCTGTTGGAGCAAATACTGTGTATTCACCACCATCCATGTTGAAAGTTGATGTTAAATCAGTTGCATCAAGTGCTCCCAATAGAGTAGTAAAGCTACCGTTAGCTTTTGCTACATCAACAATTGTATTTGGTAATAACACTTCATCGATAACGTGAATGACACCATTTGAAGCTTCAACATCTGTTGCAACAATGTCTACACCGTTTATTGTTGCTCCACCCATTAGTGATACTGTTAATTTTGTACCAGCAAGTGTTGTTACCATTGCACCTTCTGATAAATCACCTTCCATAATTTTAGATGGAACTACATGGTGTGCTAAAATTCTTGCAATTTCTTCAGTTGTTAGCGTTGGAAGAACATCTGAGATTGCAGCGAAAGCGGCATCGTTTGGTGCAAATACTGTGTACGCCTCATCACCATCGAAGTTGAATAAGTCCGTTAACTCAGTATCTGATAATGCCCCTAATAGCGAAGTAAAGCTACCTGCGTCACGAGCTACATCAACAATTGTATTTGGTAATAAGACTGTCCCTACTACGTGAATTACACCATTTACTGTTTCGATATCAGCAGCTACTACATTACCACCGCCAACTGTTACACCGTTTGCTAAAGAAACTGGTAATTTTGTATTTGCTAATGTAGGAATCATTTGACCTTCTGTTAGAGAAGAAGATAAAGCCACTGTACCTGCCACGTGATGCTTAAGAATCCTTGCAAGATCCATATTGTCGATAGCAGATAAATCTGTGATGCCTGCAGCTTCGAAAGCAGCATTTGTTGGTGCAAATACTGTAAATTCGCCATCGCTGTCTGTGAAAGGTGCTACCAAATCAGCTTGTGATAAAGCTGCTACTAATGTTGAGAAGTCAGGGTTACTTATGGCAACTTGAGCAATTGTTAAAGCCTTTGTTGTTACCATAACATCTGATAACACGTGAATTACACCATTGCTTGCCTCAATATCAACAGCTGATACTTGGGCGCCACCAACAGTCACAACACCATCAGTGATGTCCACTTCTAGCATTGTTCCTGCTAGTGTCTCAACCATTTGCCCATCAGACAGGTCTGATGAAAATACTCGACCTGCAACTACGTGATGCTTTAGTAATACATCAAGACCTTCAGCTGAAATGTCATCAAAACTAGATATACCGTTGTTGGCACTCAATAAATTAGCAAATGCACCATCAGTTGGAGCAAATACTGTATAGTCACCTGGACTATCAAATGTCTCTACTAGATTAGCAGCTTGCAATGCAGTTACTAGAGAAGTGAAATCTTCTGAAGATGTTGCAATTCCTGCAATTGTTCCTACCTCAGCTACCGGATCATCATCGTCTGCTGGTAGGTTTGTTACATTGTCGTCATCGTCGTCTGAACATGCTGTGAATAGACCGAAAAGACCTAGTAGTAATAGAATTTTAAATAAGTTAATAGTTCTCATTCTGAAATTATGTTTATGGTTGAAAATCTGAACACTATAAGTTTGTGTTAAGATATTTTGTTTAAACAACTTTCGTTTTCATTAAACAAAAAGTTCGAATCTCTTAGAATAGTGCAAAACAATTCTAAGTAACATTAAACACTCAGCAGGTGAGACTATTATTTTTACAATGAAATTTTTTTTGATTTTTTTACAATCGCTTTGTTTGAACACTAACTTTGTTTAAACAAAATTCATTTTTTTCTCACAAATGAATCCTTTTGTTTAACTTTTAATTCTATCAACATAAACAAAACAGCCAAATAATAAGCTTTTGATTAATTAGGCATTTTCTTTTCCCATAAAATGTTCTTTGTCTGACAATTAGGGCATTCAAAAAATCCATTCTGTTGATCTATTGGATCTAGAAATAAATCTTCTCCACAATCTAGACAAAACACTTTTTCATTTCCAACTACCAATGTTTTCGCCACAATGTCTCCAACTCTTTGATGCTTATTTGCATATTTTACAACAAAAAAAGCTACTATACCGCCATGAAAAAGCAAATCGATAGGATCTAAGAATCTTCTTTTAAAAGCTTGTAACATCGTAATATTTTTTCCTCTTCTATCAATCACTTTTAAGCCAACAGCTAAATGACCTAATGTTTTTCCGAATAAACCTTCTACAATAGGAAAGTATATAAACCAAATAAGAAATATTGGAAGGGAGGCTATACCATTTACTTTATAACCTCCATCATCAGATAATTCACCAAATGTTTTGACATACAGATTGAAGAATATAAAATATATTCCATAATCAATAATAGTGGCAATTGTCCTCTTTAACAGATGTGGTTCCGTCTGAATATTGTTTGCGTTAAGTTTTATCATAACATAAAAATAGACATTGTATATTTATTGTAGAAGAATACAATGCCTATTTTATTTTTATATATTATTTTTTATTGATGATAGCAGCATACCCACCACCTTTCACCATCTTAATTCTCAGTTGACTATTAGATTTCACATCCTTAGATAGCATTTGATAATCTTCTGCAAAATGTACTGCGTTGATACCATCTTGAAAGATATTCGCTTCATAATTTCCTTCTCCTAAGAATGATAGATCAATAGTCATTTCTCTTTCTTCATTATTCGTAAGACCACCGATAAACCATTGGTCGCCATTTTTTCTAGCCATAATCAAGTATTCTCCCACTTTGGCAGAGATTACTTTAGTATCCTCCCATGTAACAGGTATTTGAGCTAAGAAAAAAGTGGTCTCATGTTCTTTCTTGTAATTCGAAGGTGAATCCGCTAACATTTGGATTCCTGATTCATAAATCACAAATAATGCGACTTGATGCGCTCTAGTTCCTTGGCTACCAGGACGAGTCCAATTCGGCACAAATTCTTCTTGATGATAGTTTCTCATTGCACCAGGTGTATAATCCATCGGACCGCAAACCATTCTGATGAAAGGGATCGTCACATCATGTTCTGGAGTGACTGTATTGCTCCACTTATCGTTTTCAAGGCCATGCACCCCTTCGTAAGAAACAACATTCGGATATTTTCTATGAAGCCCTACAGGTTTATATGCCCCATGGAAGTCCACCAAAAGTTCTCTTTCTGCACATAGACGAGCTATTTTATCGTAAAAGTCGACCATTAACTGATCGGCTCTATCCATAAAATCTACCTTTACCCCTTTAATACCCCACTTCTGAAAGTTATCTAAAACAAACAGTTGTTCGTCTAAGGTTTTCCAAGTGGCCCAAAGGATGATACCGACATTCTTTTCATTTCCATATCGGATCAACTCAAATAGATCAAGTTCTGTGTTAGGTTTACTCAAATCTTTTGTTGAGAACGACCAACCTTCATCTAATATGATATACTCTAAACCATATTCAGCTGCAAAATCAATATAATATTTATACGATTCAGTGTTAAACCCTGCTTTAAAATCCACACCATACAAATTAGATGCATTCCACCATTCCCAAGAAACTCTTCCCGGTTTGATCCATTCTGTATCTTCCAAAACGTTTTCAGAAGCTAAGGTGAACGCTAAATTTGACGCCACAAGATCTGCATCATCTTCCGTGATAATCATTATTCTCCACGGAAAAGAACGTTTGCCCTTTGTTAGTGCAACATAATCTGCTGTTTTAGTTACTTTACTCTGACGATCACCTATCATTTCCACTTCCAATGGGTAATTAGGAAAAGTAGATTTTAACTGATGATTTTTTCCTTTAGTAAAGAACATATGAGGATAATCTTCAATATCAGACTCTGTCATCAAAATTTTATTCTCTTCCTTATTTTGTAACAACAAAGGCATATACGTATTGATCCCTGCACTTATAGAATCAACATTTATTTTCTTATATGGAATTTCGAAACTACTTGAATACCCCTTTAACAATGATGCCCACATCTCCGTTTCCTTAAAGAAAGTGATGTCGAATTTTTCATTTACTTCTACTTCATATTTTTCGTTGGTGATATAACGGTAAGCGATGCCATCATCATATGCTCTAAATTCTACCTTTGTTCTGCCGAAGGATAATATCACTTGATTATAGACATCATCAATGATAGCTTCTTTAAAAGGTACAACTGGAAGTACTTTATTATCAAAATGATTTTGTTTAGAGACTTTCATCTTCTTTCCTTTTAGTAAGGAAGTATTATTAAACATCAAATCAATTTCTCCTTTCTGAATTACCCCTTTGTTATTAGAAGTAACACTAAATGAAACCACATCTTTTGATTGATTGAATGTGACTTTTATATTTTGATTAGGCGATTTTAGTTCTTGTGCCACAATTAAAGATGTGGTAAAGAGTAGTATTAAAGTGAATATTCTTTTCATTTCTGTAATTGTTAATTTCGTTTTATTGGCTTTTCTAGATATCTAGTTTTAAGATTATCATTACTAAATAGAATATAAAAATGATAACGTGCAATAATTTTCCGTTTCCTCCAATCGAAAGAATGTTAATAACCCTAGATCAGATTTATTCCCTTAAAACAAATTAAAATTGATGAACGAAACTTATTAATGTTTAATAATATTTACATTTTTAGATTGATTATGTATATTTAGATACAATCAAACTTTAACACTATCCGGTTACAACCTATATCAACATTATCGAGTCAAAATTATTGTATTAACCTGAATTATATGATCAAACAAATACTATACACGGTGATCTCCTTATCCTTTTTATTCTTTACGAGTTGTAGTGACTCCGAAGATGTTTCAAAAGAGATCATGCAGATTAAGAATTTATCAACTGATGTCGTTTCCATGTCTGAAACTTCTTCCTTTTTGGAAGTGGTTACTGATATTGATTATGTCGATTTCGGTTACCTAAGAATCGACATACATTCAAAAAATGATGATGGAAGTATTTGGGATGTCACCCACATTTATCACGATGTCGATAATTATGCTTTCCATGGGCAGTTTAGTATTCCAGAGAATACTTTCGGAGAATATGAAGTGATCATTTATCTAGCAGATAAAGAAAATAATATCATTTCTGAATCGATTGACATTTTTATAGAGCCTTAATTTTAGAATAGTAATAGATTAAAATAGCCTTCTTTCGGGAAGGCTATTTTTTTTTGATTTCCATTAGGGGTTTTCTAATCGATTTACACTATTGTAAGTGAAAGCAGATTATAAAAGAAGTTTTTCTTTACCCACAAGATTTAGATTTGATGAAGTTTTAGATATTAAGTGGTAAAAAAAGGAGCCTGATAGGTTCCTTTTTTATTATGTCTTCCACACCTTCCCTTTCGTAATCTTATCATATACTTCCTGATATAAACCACGACTAATTCCCAACTGCTTCCCATTCACCTGCAGCATCTTCCCTTCTATTGCTTCTACATAATCGATATTGACAATAAATGATCGATGAATTCGTAAGAATTGCTCTTTAGGAAGCTGTTCTTCTACCTGTTTCATTGAAAACAATGTCATATGTCTTTTATGGATGGTGTGGATATAAATATAATCGACCGCCGCTTCTACATGAGTAATATCGGCTACTTGTATTTTAACTGTTTGATTATCTTCCTTGATAAAAAATGAAGTAAGATTTTCTTCTTCAATTGCATGCGATTGCCCCCATGTTTTATACGCTTTTGCAACCGCTTTAGAAAAACGAGGTAAAGTGATAGGTTTTAAAAGATAATCTGTCGCATTGAGTTCAAAACCATCCAAGGCAAATTCTCTATGTGCTGTTGTGAATATCACTATCGGTGGGTGGTCGGCATGTTTTAACCAATCAATTCCTGTTAAGCCAGGCATTTCTATATCCAAAAATATTAGATCGACTTTCTGCTGCATAAGCACCTCATCTAACTCAAATGTACTTTTACATTTCCCGACCAAATTTAAATAGGGAATCTCCTTTACATATCCGGCAATGCCTTCTCTTGCAATCATCTCGTCGTCGATCACGACACAGTTCATTTTACTCATTTAGTTCTAGGGTTAAATTGACTTCAAACTCACTTTCATGTTCGGTTATCTCCAATTGATGCATCTGAGGATACAAGAGTTGCAATCGTTTTCTCACATTGGTCAACCCCAATCCTCCTACTTTTTTATTCGACTTTGTTTCACCTTTGGTGTTGATCACATGCAACTTCAATTCGTTACCATTCAAACTGATATCGATATTGATTTTATATCCCTTCGAATGTGTACTGTGTTTGAATGCATTCTCAATAAAGGTCATCAACAACATTGGGGCGATACTCAGTTTTGAGGTTTCTTCCGGAAAGTTATAATTCAGTTCTAAGAAATCTTGATGTCGTATTTGCTCTATTTTGATATAACTTTCCAAATACTCCAATTCCTCCTCCAACATCACTTTATCTTGGTTGGCTTTATACAGCTGATGACTTAAAGCATCAGATAATTGAACGACCAACTCCTTCGCTTTTTCCGGCTGAGAATCCATCAAAAAATAAATGGTATTCAGATTATTAAATAGAAAATGAGGTTGTAATTGAGATTTTAAAAGGTTCAATTCCGCAGCCATATTCTTGTTTTCCAACTCCTTCACATACCTTTCTTTTGCATACCAATTATGAAGTAGAAAAAGAGAAATTGATATAAAAAACAGACCAAATGTTTCGCTACTAGCCGTCCACCAACCGACTCTTCCAGAGAAAAATGGCTCGATCGAGTTAATACATAATACCTTTGCATAAAAATAAAAAGCCGTTGAATATCGTATATTAATACACACTGTAAATAGGATACTCAATGCTAAAGTGTACATCAAAGGCTTTTTCTTAAATAGTAATCGAGGAATTAGTACATATAAATTGAAATAAATAAATGGTACTAATGGTGAGGTGATGACAGAAAAGGTCCAAAAATTATTGATCAGTGCATCATTAAAAAGTAAATCACGATAACTTAAAAGAAAGATATAAATCGCCCAACATATTAAATGTATGGTGATATGAAGTAACTTACTTCGAACAGAAGGTCTGAATAGATTTAGTTTCATTATTCAATAGTGACAAAGAGTCCTAAAAACACAGATTGTTTACTCGATGGCAATCTTTCTGCTCTCACAGATCCGTCCACAGAGTAATCGTATCCATATACTTGATCAAAACCGAGTACATTAGAAAACGAAGCAAATACTACAGCAAAGTTCCCTAAAATAGTCGTATTATAATTTACCGCTACATCCAAATTGTGATAGTCTTTCGTTCTATCTGCAAGAAATATTTCACTATTTGGATTTTCAAAAGTTCGTCCTGAAGCGTAAGAATAAGTTAGTCCAGGTTGAAGTCGTAATGATGGTATTTTAAAGTTAGCAATAATATTCACATTATGTTTGGAAACAAATGTTGGTGTAGATAATTCAGGAAAATGCAGATAGTCTCTTTTGGAATCGACAAAAGAATAAGTCACCCAATAATCTAAAAAACCAATGCTGGTTTCATCCCTCCAGAATAGATCGATCCCTCTCGCAAACCCATGTCCATTGTTGGTGATTTTTTCGTTATCGAATTTTAGTAATTGATCATAGGTTTTATAATACACTTCTGCTCTAAAAGTTCTACCGAAGATTTCTCTCTTAAAGTTCATCAAATAGTGGTTGGATTTCTGAAAGTCTACATTGTTATTTCGAGCCAATAATTCAGGTTTTCCTTTCTGATAGAAAGATCCATAGCCTAATGTCAACTGATTAAATTCTCCCAACTCAAACAATAAAGATGATCGAGGTGCAAGATTGGTTTTCTTCAATAAAGAGGAATATTCTCCTCTAGCCCCTACTCTTAAAGTCACCTTTGGAAGAATCGAGTAGGTAAACTCAGAATAAACAGATGTGAGGTGATCTTCCAACCAATTGTTTTGAATGTAATCTCTATCGTTTCTGTATTCAGTACCAATTATAAAATCAATCTTCTTCCCCAAAGAATTAGAAAAAGTAGTTTTACCAATCACCGAGGAGGTGTTTTCGACATACTGAAAAGGTCCTACCTCTACATCGGCTTGTCGACTATTAATGGATAAACCGGCATGAATCCCCCAATTTCCTATCAAACTCCCTTTGTAGGAATTATTGATGTACAAATCATTACCCGTTCTATAAAAGGGAAGTGGCGACTTTGGATCTTCTGCATTAAACACATTTAACCCTACCTTACCATGACCAAATTGAGAATACATCTTATACATTCCTCCCTTTGTTTTATGACGAAAAGCGGCATTGGCATTTAGTGCTTCAGGCATTTTTAACCAATCTGTATTTTGAGGGGTAACCGAAAAATAGGGTACTAAATTGTTATAGGTTAGACCACCCATCAATGCTGTTTTTTCGTCCCAAACTTGGGTATGTGTGGCACCAACACCCGCAAAATGTAAATTCGCCGATGAGCTTGTTTTCTCAGGAATCCCTTCTGTTTCTAACAATAAAATAGAGGAAAGTGACTGACCATACTCTGCAGAATATCCGCCAGTAGAAAATGAGGTTCCTTTAAACATAAACGGATCAAATTTACCTCTCGAAGGCATGTTTGGTGTATCACCTAAAAAGGGATGTGTGGCCACTGTACCATCAATAATCGTTTGTGTTTCCGAGGCATCTCCACCCCTTACGAATAGCCCCGTTTGATCGCCTACTTTTGATGTCCCTGGCATGGTTTGCAATGCTTGATATAAATCGCCATTGGCACTTGCATTCAAGACTACATCCATTCCAGTCATTTTTAATGCTGCCACCTCTTCCAACGATTTCTGTTTCTGAGCCACAATTTGTACCTCATCTAGTTCCGTACTTTTTGCTATCAAAGTGATGATAAATTGATATTTCCCCTCTACCAAAAGAATTTCCTTTTCTTTAAATCCCAACGCAGATATCATTAGAGCAGTAGAATTTACTTTATCCACAGAGAATCGGAATTTCCCTTCTAAATCTGTCGATCCTCCCTCTAATTGTTCTTTTAAATAAACATTCGCAAAGGGAATCGGCGTCCCACTTTCGTCTTTTACTTCTCCAAAAAATAACGACTGAGCAATACTTGGTACGATAAGAAATAGTTGGATAGCTAAAAAGAGAACTAATTTTTTCATGGTAATAGATAGTTAGAAAAGGGCCAACTTTTTTGACACTAGTTTTAAGTTGACCCTACTGATGATAATGGTTATAATACTTTGTCGGCTAATTGTTTTAGCTCATAATCGTTTGGAAAAGCGGCAATACCTTCTTTACAATACTTCACTGCTTTTTCGCTTTTTCCTTGTCGCTCGTATAACTTCACAAGCAACATATACACTCTTTCCCTGCCCCAATTGGGTGCGTTTACATCTTCTGAAGTGGTTATTGGCGCTTCCAATGCTTTTAGTAAATACTTCTCTGCCACTTTTCCCCCTCCATATTTTTCTGGTGTGTGAAAATCGTTTTCTCCCAACCCTAAATAAGCCCTCATGTTTTGCTTATTGAGTTTCAAAGATTTCTTGTATTTTCCAGTAGATTTTGATGCCAACGATTGCGTCTTTGCAGGATTCAGACTTATACTATATCCTAAAATATTTCCTTCCAAAGCCAGCAATTCTGAATCCTGATTTTCTGCTTCTTTGATGATACTTAAAGCTTGTTCAACTTCCTTTCTTGCTTTGTCTTCATCACCCAATTTTACCGAATAAATAGACGATTTAAAGTAAGCATACGCCTTCCAATAATCGTTGGGTTGTTCTTTAATGATCCCTTCCACCTGATTGCTTTGCTTATAAAAAGAAGTCATTAAGGCCTTGTCGATCGTCTCTTGAGGAGTTTGCGCTTGTGCTGAAAAGATGACAGCAAAAAGAGACAGCATTAGAGTAATAGATTTGATAGATTTTTTCATTGTGATCAGTTTTAACTTTGTGATGATACAATGATCTATCTTTTTTCATGAAGCAGAAAAGTTCTTCTGTGAATGGTAAAAATTCCTCTGTGAGTGGTCAATGAAAATCTAAATTCCATTTTATTTCAAATTATTTGATGTAGCCTTAGGGTTTTCCATCGGGTTTGCCCTTCTAACAATGAAAGAGCAAACATTACCTTATCTACCACACATTTTGATGTATTTTAGTTTAAAGAATTAGATGATTTGATGAAGTCAATAAAAGACAAAAAAAAAGGGGATTAATGATCCCCTTCTTTATTTATTGATTTATAAATTTTGAATTTTCTTTTGGCTGCTCTGATGAGGTTTCTTTTTTCCAATTCTCTAATAATACCGTCAACTCATTTATAATTTCAGCTGATGTGTGTGAAATCTCTTTTTCCTCAAAAGGATCCTCGTTCAAATTGAATAGAATTTTCTTCCCAGATTCAACGTATTCTGTCATTTTATAACCTTTGTATTGAATGACATTGACCCACTCCGAATTAAACGTCTTTGTTTTCGGTTTATATCTTGAATAATTGGTGTATTGCCACACTAATATTCTATCTTTTAATACCTCTTTCTCTCCCTTTAATTCCGTTGAAATATCCACCCCGTCAATCACTTGCTCTTTGGGTAAATTATGACCACTAAGACCAATTAATGTCGGGTAAATATCAACATGTATAATGGGTAACTCACTTACCGTAGAAGGTGATATCACTTTAGGGTATTTAAATATATAAGGAACTCGAATTCCTCCTTCCAAAGTATTGCCTTTGTATCCTCTATACGGTTTATTGAACATACCATTGTCGGTTTTATAATGTCCATTATCAGAGGTAAACACCACAATTGTTTCCTCTTCTATCCCCAATTCCTTGATCGCATTTAACAAATCACCAACGCTCTCGTCAAGGTTTTTGATCATGGCAAACACATTGGTCACCTCATCCTCCATTTGGTACTTCTCTTTAAAATAAGCAAAGGTTTCTGGTTTTGGTTCCAGAGGTTTATGTACCAAATAATAAGGCATATATAAAAAGAAAGGTTGATGGTTAGCTACCTGTCTTTTCATAAAATCTATCCCTTTTTGAGTCGTATAATCAGCATTATATTCATTCTCTAAAATATCATCTTGCTGTGGGAAAGACTTAAACTGATAATGACCTTTGGTTTCTATGGCTTCTGAAAAACCTTGCTGATCCATTCCCAATTTTTTACTTCCCAAATGCCATTTACCAAACCCTGCAGAAGTATAACTGTTCTGATTAAAGGCCTCAGGTAAAATGGTTTGCTCCAATGACAATCCTACTGTTTTTCCATACGGTCGATTATTTTCTGGAGGAAGAAAACGCATATGTTTCAACGTTTTCTCGTCTGATTTAAATCGATCAGACACCCTATAAATTTTATGTCTAGGAACGTATTGTCCCGTCATAATTGATGCCCTAGAGGGAGCACAAGTAGGGTCGTTAGAATAACCATTGGTAAAACGCATTCCTTCTTCCGCCAACTTATCGATATTGGGGGTTTCCACATATTCATTTCCGTAGCAGCCTAAAGCATTAATCCCCAAATCGTCTGCCAAAATGAAGACCACATTAGGTTGCTTTGTTTGTGCTAATAACTGACTACTCCACAGAAGTAGTAGTACTATCTTCAAGGTCTTCATAAACATTAAATGCAGTTATTTGTGGTGTTTGTTGATAAGTATTGATAAGCAAACGGATCCCATCGATTTCTTCCGGTTGAATTCCGATTCGGTATCCCTCTCCAATATAACTTCCTCGATGAACAGTTTTCCATTTCCCGTTCTGAGAGACTTCAATAACAAAATCCTTAACATTGTGGGCTCTCATATTTTCTGACAATAAAACAGTATTCACCTTCTTAGGTGATTTAAATTTAAGCGTTAATGAAGGTGTTTTATCTTTTTTAGTAGGTTCCCACCACGACTTCAATCGAATCCCCTCACTGAAAGTATTTTCCTTTGAAGAGTAGATCACTTTTCCAGCATTCTTTTCGTTTCTTTCTGATGATGCATGAATCACAAAATCTTTCTTTGCAATAGGCATTTGATTCCAAGTTGCTATTCTTTTAGTCCCTTCTAAAGAGTGTTTAAAAGTGATTTTTACGATATGGTCAATTTCGTCCTGTATCAAATCTTTATCAAAAGAGATCACATATTTCCCTTCCTTTTCTTTTAAACTTTTAAAAGCTTTAGTTAATCCTTCGACCTTCACTATTTGATTTTGTAATACAGGTAATTCAAATTGAGTAGTTGCTTTTTTCATGAAGTGTAAATAAAGTACGTTGTCTTTTTGAGTAGAACCACCCCAATCAGCACCAATATATACACCTCTGCGAGTTCCGTAAATTGATTCTCCATATTTATCTAACCACTCTCCGATACCTTTCGCCTCTTCAACATCTTTTTGAACAAACTCGCCTTTTCCATCAGGACCAAAGTTTAATAATAAATTACCACCATTGCAGACTACCTGAATCAACATAGAAGTAACTGTTTCTGTCGATTTAATCGGACCTTCAGGACTGTACAGCCATTTATCTGTCATCGTCAAACAAGCCTCCCAATAACGATGGTGATCCACTGGTCCAAGTGATTGTTCTGGAGTATCAAAATCTCCTCTAATTTTAGGGTTCGGCCAGCTAAAACCACTTCTTGGGTTATTAATCAAACCAGGCTGCCACTCCTTCATTTTCTTTATCAAATGATAAGAATCCCATTGCCAATATTTCGAAGCCAATCCATCCCAAAATACCCCATCAATTCTTCCATACTTAGAAAACAATTGCTCAATATGCTCATTCATATAAGGTAAGTAGTTTTCGTAATGCTTTTCTCTTAAACAATCTGGGTGATGCCAATCGGGTTGAGAATAATACCAGAATAATTTTACTCCATGTTTATGCGCCGCATCTGCCAATTGTTTACATATGTCTTTCCCATAAGGAGTGTTCATGATATTGTACTCTGTATTTTTAGCATCAAAAAAACAGAAACCATCGTGGTGTTTTGCCGTAAAAACCAGATACTCTGCACCAAAATCTTTCACATGTTTCATCCATTCATCGGCATCGAAATTCACTGGATTAAAGTGCTTATACAGCTCATCATATTCCTCCGCAGGAACTCCTTTATTGGCTGCTTTATTGGCTGCAGGTCGGTTGCCGTGCCTTCCCCAACTTAATACATTGGTGGCCAAAAGTGCTGGTCCCCAATGGACAAAAACACCAAATTTAGCATCCTTATACCATTGCATGTCCTCTTCTGAAGTCAATAATTCTGCTTGTTGATCTTCCGAAATGAGCATACTCGAATCTTTAGGCGGAAAAAGCCATTGATCCTTGTACTTTGGTTTTGATTTCTGTGCAAAACTGTTGATGCAGCTAAGTAGTAAAATGAATAATAATTTCCTTTTCATATTATTTGTTGAAGATAGTAATTTCCGATTCTTTATAACCGATACGAATGGCTTTAGTAGATACTTTGTCACCCTCCTTAAGTACAATAGGTTGATGGTAAACCTTCCATTTCCCCTCATTTATTTGATAACCAATCGAGGCACCTTTTGTAGTACAACTTAATTTCAATTCCCCTTTATGAACAGCTCCTAATACTTTAGAAGTTGTTGGTTGTTGATTATTCGGCCACATTTTCTCAATCATTTTTGCCTCCGGTTCAATACAAATATCTGAAGTTGATTTCAGCCATTTGTCCATTACACCTCTAAATCGCTTGACTACTTTAGCATGTTCTTTAGAGGTCATCAAGTTGTTTGTTTCTTCCGGATCCTTTGATAAATCGAAGAGTATTTCGTTTGTTTTTAAAGGATTGAACCAAGCCGATTGTACATCATTTAATTCCCCAGTTTCATACATTTCCTTCATCACTCTCATGGTTGGAATTTGAAGTCTGTAATTGATATCCTGATAACTAGTAGCATCCTCTTCTAAATATCTCACATATAAATAGCGACCATCAGTCACGCTTCTCCTTGCTGAAGTAAACTCGTCCATTCTATCACGAGCAGCAAAAGAGTATTTTCTATTTTCTGAGAAAAAGCTCTTCCCTTGTAAATGATGTGGAATTTTCCCTCCCGCCAATTCAATCATCGAAGGAGCTAAATCAATAAAATTAATGAGTTGATCTGTATAACCTACTTTTTCAGCATTCGGATATTTGATCATAAAAGGGACATGCAAACCAGAAGCAATGACCTCTCTTTTTTGTCTTGGTAGTGGACCTCCATGATCTGAGAAAAAGAAGATGTAAGTGTTTTCATAAAGTCCATCCTTTTTTAACTGATTAATGATGTACCCTACCCTTTTATCAAGTAGTTCTAAGTTAGCATACATACGTGCCACATCCTCTCTCACTTCTGGTGTATCAGGATAATATGTTGGAAGACTAACTTTATTTTTATCCACCGTTAACGGAAGATCCTTATTTTTCCAGATCTTCGATTCATGCGTTTCATTGAAATTAAATACCGCAAAAAACGGTTGATCCTCTCCTCTATTTCTCCAATGTGCTTTCGTATCATTTTCGTCCCAAGCTGTAAAAGGAGCAGCAAACTGATAATCCGTTTTCGCATTGTTCGTACAATAATATCCCTCTTTTCTTAAATACTCTGTAAAACATTTCACCTCCTCAGGAAGTACTGCACTATATTCTCTAACATTGTTCCCTTCTTTATCGAGTACCCCTTTTTCTTCTCTGTAAGTATCATTTCCCCAACCCATAATATCACGACCTGTACGCATATGATTGGTCCCTATACTAATAGGATACATACCTGTTATTATCGCACTTCTACTTGGCGCACAAACACCTGCTGTAGAGAAGGCATTATTAAATACCTGACTCTCTTTTGAGAGTGCATCTATATTAGGAGTGTTGGCTGTAGAGTCGCCATAACACGATAAAACAGGGCTCATGTCTTCAAATGAAATCCAAACAATATTAGGTTGTTTAGATTGTGCTTTTCCGATAATTGATATCGAAGTAATTAGGAGGATTAGTTTTAATAATTTCATTTTATTTCTAAAAAAAAGATGATAACATGTCAACTAAAAAAGAAAGTGCGGTATTGAATTAATTCTATTTAATACAATACGCGCACTCACCAATAGTCACACAACATATAATAGTTTTTAGCTAAGTCTTCTATTACTCTTTTTAATCTTGATGTTACAAATATATAGGTTATAATAAAGAATACACTCCAATAAATGTTCGTTGTACACCAACTTTGATTCTTAAACATCATTAAAACTATAAATCTCTTAATTTCAACCATTTATAAAAAATCATCTAAAAATAGCAGAACAATAAATCGACCTTTGAGAACGATAATTAGACTCGATTTTTTATTCCAATCTCTAATATTGCAGTATAGAAATTATCAATAGATATTTTTTAAATCGCATTCACATCATCTTCAGAATTTAAATAAAATAAAGAAGGTGTAGAAAACTAAATTCGACATTCATCAGTTAGTGATCTTTATATTATGCAAATGAAAAGAATCGTTATTAACGTTTTAGCCCTTATCGGTTTATTCTCTTTAATAGGGTGTGCTCAAAAGAAAGAGCAGAAACAACCGAACATTATTTTTATTATGAGTGATGACCACTCTACGGAAGCAATCTCTGCTTACGGTGGCCGACTTGCTCAACAATTCCCAGATTTAACTCCCAACATCGACCGCCTTGCAAAAGAAGGTACGGTCATGCAAAATACATTTTGTACTAACGCAATTTGTGGTCCTTCTAGAGCAGCTATTTTAACTGGTAAATTCTCTCACCAAAACGGTTTCTTTAAGAACGAATCGGGTGGTGACTTCGATGGATCGCAACAAACTTTCCCTAAATTACTTCAAAAAGCAGGTTATGAAACTGCAGTGATAGGTAAATGGCACCTTGGTACTGCCCCAACAGGTTTCGATTACTCTAAAGTGATGATCAACCACGGTGGTCAAGGAACGTATTTCAATACTATTTTCTTGGAAAATGGTCAAGATACTGTTAAAGAAACTCGCTTCCACTCCACTCGTCAAGTATGGGAGGATGCTAAGAAATGGTTAACAAAAGGTCGTGATCAAGAAAAACCTTTTATGTTGATGTACCAATTTAAAGCACCTCACAGACCTTGGGAGCCTGACCCACAATTCCAACATGTATTTGATGATGTTGAAATTGTTGAACCTGAAACATTCAACGACACTTACGAAGGTAAAGTGGCAGCAGGTGACACGTGGATGACTATCGAAAGAAACTTAAACCGAAAAGATTTAAAAGTGCATCCTGAGAACATCGAGGACATGACTAAAAAGGAAATCGCTGCTTGGTACAAATACGGTAACAACAACGAAGAACCTTGGTCGCCAAACGATGAATTAAAAGGACAAGCATTAAAGAAATGGAAATATCAGAAGTACATGAAAGAGTACTTAGGATGTGTAAAAGGTGTAGACCACTATATCGGTGAAATGTTAAACTATTTAGACGAAAATGGTTTAGCAGAGAACACCATCGTTATCTATACATCTGACCAAGGTTTCTACTTAGGTGAACATGGTTGGTTCGATAAGCGAATGATGTATGAAGAGGCCTACAGAATGCCATTTTTGATTCGTTACCCTGGTCATATTTCATCAAATACTGTTTCTAAGAAACTGACGATGAACGTTGACTTTGCACCTACACTTTTAGACTATGCAGGTGTAACTGTACCTTCAGACATTCAAGGTAAATCTTTTAGAACTGTTTTAGAAGATGACAATGCTGAATGGAGAGATGCAGTCTACTATCACTATTATGAATTCCCATGGTGGCACCATGTGCGCCCTCACTATGGCTTAAGAACTGATAGATATAAATTAATTCATTTCTACTACAATCCAGAAGCTGCGAAAAATACTTGGATTGATGAGGACTACGAATTATTCGATTTAGAAAATGATCCTAACGAGCTGAACAACCTTTATGGAAAACCTGGCTACGAAGAAATTACAGCCAAGTTAAAAGCAAAAATGGATGAGCTTCAAAAAGAATACAAAGAAGATTCTCGTGAAGAAATGATGAAAAAGACTGATGTGAAGATTGGTAGAGTTTACGAACATGCGAATTACTCTAACGTCAAGAAAAAATAATTTTGACTAAGACTATACTACCTTATCTATCTGTAGGTTACCCATCTTGTGTGGTAACCTTTTTCATGTATTATTTTATCAAAAGAATTAGGACATTCTATCTATCAGATCAGAAAGAATTTTGCTTGACATAAAAAAAGACACTCCCGAAAGGGGTGTCTTTTTTAGATAATGGGTCTATAAAAAAATAGGGAAAAATAAAATAGATAGTAATGTATTCGCTTTAGGTAATAGGTTCCGGTTACATGATGATAATCTAATTTAATACATTGATTTTGAATTTTATAATCTCTTCAGTTCGCAAGAAGTAAGAAATAAACAACATGAAAAAAAAGTTCTAGTTTTCTACTTAAATACACTTTTTATTGACATCCATGAATTATAAATCAATTGAATTATTCTAAGATGACAATATTATTCTAATTAGTAGTATTTCATTATTTCAAGTAAAAGATGGTATAATTAAGACTTTTCTCTGAGGTACCCCCCTTTAAATAAAAAATAAATTACATGATGGAGTTATTCGTGAATTCTACATATCATAAAGACGTAACCAAGTTAAAATTCTCAGTTATGGATCAAGTACTTTATTAATTATGGATATCTTGATAATAAATCTAGAATAATTGATTCAAATATATTGGGTAAATAATTTTCATCAACTGAACATATTACTTCATTTAAAAATGAATTTATTTTATATTTAAATAATTTTTTAAAACTAAATTTTTTAAACAAAATGAACGGACAACCTCCTAAAAGTTATCTGGTTGAATCAATCTTAGTGACTCTATTTTGCTGTTTACCATTTGGTATCGCAGGTATCGTAAACGCATCAAAGGTAGAATCAAGATTCTATGCGGGCGATGTTGAGGGTGCAGAAAAAGCATCTCAAGAAGCTAAAAAATGGATGAAATGGGGACTTATCTCATCAATCATCGGTGGTGTATTATATGGAATTTTAATGTTAGTTGGTGTTGCAGCAGGATTATCACAAGGTCAGTTTTAAGCAAATCCTATTAAAATTATTTATAATTTCTACAGGGTTAATTCTTTTTGTATACATCTACAGAAGTTTTAACCCTTTAGCATATGATTTCTTTCCGAAATGTCCATTAAAGTATACTACTGGATTAGAATGTCCGGGATGTGGATCTCAAAGGGCGATCCATCAATTATTAAATTTCAATTTAATAGCCGCTTTTAAGTATAATCCCTTATTAGTATTATCTATACCATATATTATAGTAGAAATTATTTTTAGGTTTGTCGATAAACAACTTATCTATAAACAAAGAAAGGTCCTTTACGGACCTCTTGCGATTAAAATAATCTTATGTATTGTCATTGCCTACTGGATAGGCAGAAATATTATTTTACATCTACTATAGTTGTACTGCAATCTTCGCTAAAACAAAAGAAACGAATACAATTGCGGAAACTACACCCAATGCATTTAAATTATGTTTTGATTGAGTAGCTACAGAAAATAAGCCTACTAACATAACAAACATAAAAAGAACAATAACTAATATAGTACTCATGATAATGTGGGTTGTGAATTAAAACATTTGACTTTACTTACATAACGCTTTACCCTACTATAATTCTGTTAATGATTTCACAACTTCTCCTAACAAATGTGATTGTACATTTTAAACCCAGCTGTTATATTGGTTATGCCACTCTACAATTTTTAAAAATAATATAACAGCTGAGATCCTAATTGTTATCAGTTTATTCTCCTATGAAAACAGATTCTTTATCCACCTGAAGGACGTTTTCTCCTTTAGTATACCATTCTAAAAATGATTCGAAAGCTTCTTCATTTTGGGTGACCCAAGCATCAATTTCCTTTTCATTACCCATCTGTAGAATATAATGGTTATAAGCCTCTAAATGTCCAGCATCATCAACTACCTTTTGATATTTAAACAATACATTTGGGTAGTCGTGAATGTCTTTTTGAGCATAATTTTTTAGAAATACTTTTCGGATCGCACACATATACTCCAAATCGATGTTCTTTTCGTTCGCTTGAGTAGCTGTAGCTATCGCCATATTTTTAAAAAAGATCATAGAGAAAGGCATTTTGATTTCTCCATCAGAACCTTGATTGATATTAATATTTAAGGTTTTATTAAATGAATACACCACAGAATCACCTTTTACCGTAATTGAGTTTTTGTAAGTATCATACAACATCTTTGACATCTGTGTTGTTCGATCAGATCCTCTTTCGATATTCATAAACAACTCACCATAGATTAACCCATCAATCTTATAATCGGAATTCAGATATAAATCTGCAAGACGAAAATAGTTTGAAGGGTACATTGGATCCTTGCGAATACCTTCTTTATAATAATCAATTGCATAATCATAAAGCTGTTGATGTAAATAGATGTTGCCTGTTTCCAAATATAAATTACCTGCATTAGGGAAAACCTTTAAACCTTCTTCATATTTCTTCAACGCCTTTTTCGGTTTACCCATCCAACTATCACAATTCCCTAATAATTGATATACCTGACTATTGGCATCATTATGTTTTTTTGATTTATTCAAATACTTAATAGCCGTTTTATAATCCTTTTTTAGAATATAAGCATAAGCAATTTCATAGGTATAAATGAAAGTCGTTGGATCTAACTTTTCGCATTCCAATAACATTTTGATGCTACTCTCAATAGCTCCATTATCCATTAGCTCAATAGCTTCCTCTGCTTTTTTCTGTGCTTTTTCTTTGTTCGTTTGCCCTAAAGTAAAAATGGACGATAAAAGTAATAGTCCAGTTATTAGTAAGTTTTTCATAAAAGATAGTTTTATATTGATACGTTTGAAATTTGCTTTTTTAGATCTAATAAATGATGATAAAGTGCTTCTTCCTGACCCTCTACTCTCAATTCTTTAGGGAATAATGCACTTCCCATTCCAACCCCATATACCCCCAAATCAAAATACTCTTTGATATTTCCCTGATGAACTCCCCCAGTAGGTACTAATTTTATAGTATCTAGAGGTGCCATAATTTCTTTTATGTATTGTAATCCCAACATATTTGGAAACAGCTTAACAGCATCCACTCCCAACTCCCAAGCAGCATATATTTCGGATGGTGTAAACGCTCCTGCAAAAATGGGCAAGTTTAGTTCTTTACACTTTACTATCACTTCTTTATTGATAATTGGTGTAACGATAAATTGAGCCCCCGCATCGACTGCTTTTGATACATCTTGAAGCGAACAAACTGTTCCTGCTCCTACATTTAGCTTTGGAAATTTTTCTGATAAAAATCGAATTTGCTCTTCTACCCCATCAGTATTCATAGTAATCTCTATGGACGAAAAACCAGCTTTTTCGTAGGCTTGCATCATGCGCTCTAAATTGTTGATACTTTCACCTCTTAATATGCCGATGATAGGTGTTTGCTTATATTTTTCCCAAGAAAAAGTTTGATGGTTCATAGAGTAATATTGTTGGTCTTTCTTTCTTGATTTAATATGAAAAAAAGATTTATTAATTCTTAATTAGAACATACATTTTAAGATATTTTATAACTTGTGAAACACTTTTCAAATTCACATCTTATCATGGTAAAATATTTTTGCATTACAATTTGTTTTCTTTTGGGTTTCTTATTCTATTCTTGCAATACATCATCAGGAAATGTAGCCCAAGAAACTATTGAGTTTTCTGCGAATCATCAAGATCTAAAATTCTTAGTTTCTTTTGAAGACGATGCCATTAATGTAAAAGACAAAAACAATATCAATTATCATTTAGAACATGTACAGTCTGGGTCTGGAGCCAAATACTCCGATGGTACGCATGAGTTTTGGATAAAAGGAGATGATTTTATTTGGTCTGTGAATGGCAAAAAAATCTGCAATGGATCTATAAGCATTTCTGAAGATCAATTAATAGGTGATTATGCAAGTGTTAAATATAAAAATAGAAAGGAAGGGTACGATTGGACTGGCGTAAGAGTCAGTAAATTTGATGATGAAAAGTTAAACATCAAAGTAAGATCAAGAAGTGATAAAAAGAAGCCAACTTGTACTTTAGATGTTTTGGCATATAAAACCAAAAATGGAGTGTATCATGCATTTGTCAATGGTGGAAAAGTATTATTTAAATTTCATGAAAATTCATTGGATATTACTTCTGAAAAACCTGATTTAATGCGTTTTTATTGTTCCGGTGGAGGCTCTTTCTTAAATACTTATCAAAAACAAAACAAACCACTTGATCCTAAACAGGTAGATCAAAGAACCTATGCACATTATGCTGAATACATGAACATTGGATTTGATATTTCGGCTATCACTAAGAAAGGAAAACAAGAAGTGATCATACAAACATTGGGGTTAGCACACGATGACAAAATCACTATCCCGTTTGAAGGGACAATCGTACATACTTATGTAGAAGACCTTGATTTAGATATGTCGCCAGACGTGGTGATCGTTGGTAGAGATAAGAATAAAGAAGGTGTTTTGGTCGCCTTTTCAACAAATAATAAAAAGTCCATCAGTCAGGTGACCTTTAATAGTATAAAAGAAGATGCTGGACTCTCTGAAGGCTACCAAGGTAACGACGATTTTGCTATAGTAGAAACCACTTTAGTTCAACGTTTTCCTTTTTATGAAAACGGAAAAACGGCGGGTAAAATGAAACAAATTCAATATAAACTCAAGCATGGAGAAGCATCGAAGAAATTCGAAGTGGACCGTGTCATCGAATTCTAACATGAACAACACTCTTTATTTTCCTATACCGGAAGAAGCCATCTCCTATTTAAAGAAAAAAGATAAAAAGCTTTCTGTCGCAATAGATCGAATTGGGGAGATAAAACGTCCCATTAATCCCGATTTATTTTCAGCATTAGTCAATAGTATCGTGGGTCAACAAATTTCTACCAAAGCCCAAAAAACGGTATGGAATAGAATTAAAAATGGCGTGGGTGTAGTGACTCCCAAAAGTATCCATGAATTCGATAGAGAAGAACTAAAGTCGTTCGGTCTTTCTTATCGAAAAGTGGACTATATCAAGGATTTCTCTGCAAAGGTATATACTAATGAATTCGATATAGAATCGCTTACAGAAATGACAGACGACGAAGTATGTAAACAACTCTCCTCCTTAAAAGGAATTGGGAATTGGACTGCTGAAATGTTGATGTTATTCTCCATGCAAAGACAAAATATTCTATCCTTCGGTGATTTGGCCATCATCCGAGGTATATGCAAGTTGTATGGACACAAAGAAGTTGATAAAGTAAGGTTCGAAAAATACCGAAAACGATATAGCCCCTACGGATCTGTAGCTAGTTTGTACCTTTGGGCAATTAGTCATGAAGATTTTGTAGTCAGAAAATCTTAAAAAAATCAGTATTCTTCTAATAATATTTAAGAATGCTTAAAACCTCAACATTCTACTAATTAATTCGTTAATTGTATAAGAAAGTCAATAATATGAGGCTCAATGCTACAATAACCACTCAAATTTTTGGTTAAATCAAATATTTTAGCGTTATTGATAGGCTAACACCAAAATTATTTATCGACTTTTTATGGTGTTTTAATTAAAAATCAATTTATTAAAACAAATCGGTATCAATTATTGTAATACAATAACTTATACCTAATTAACAATTTTACGACTATGAAGAATGTTGGAAAAAACGCTGGAAGATTATCTTCCAGAGATCAGAAGAATAGAGACCTTAACGAGGTAATTAACAAAATGAATAACTTTTATGTACCAGCAACAACAACCGAAAAAGACTACGTACATTATAAGTATTTATTAGACCAAATCACTCAGAAAACAGAGAACCGTTAAGATATATTCTTCTTTAATTGAATTAATAATTCAATTTTTGGGAACAAGGCATAATCCTGATATTATATCAGATTATGCCTTTTTATTTTGCTTATTCTTTGATGATTCTATACGACTGTTTATGGTCGATTTTTATAAAATAAGTACCCTTTTGATATTGCCTAAATGCGATATCAAATTCTTTTTGTTCACTCCAATCTTCAATTAGTAGTCGACCTTGTTGATCAAAAACTTCAACAAAATATTTATCATTTGAAGAAATGATATGTACATTATCGATTGTTGGATTTGGAAATAACCTTATCTCGTCATGTAACTTCTGAGGTTTATATATCAAAGAAATAGGAAATTGATGTCCTGTATATTCCTCAAAATCGTAGGCAGTTTGCGGAGGAGTATCACCAAAAGCTAATCCTTTATAAAATACTTTGGATAAATTGTTCGAGACATTCGCTTTTAGAAACTTTCCATCCTTTTCGAATTGTGTAAATACCCAATAGGTTCCCTGCTCTAGAAAGGTATCTTCAAACGTTATGGATAACTGAGATAATGACATCTTTATCTCATTAGAGCTTACAATTAACTCTCCAGGAGCATTGTCTTCATCAGCATAGATATAGAATTTTACTTTATCACCTGTGGCATTACACTCCATCTGAATAGTATTGATAAATCCATCTCCTAACACTTTGTAAGGTATCCCAACCATATAGTTAGAAGAAGAATAAATTTCTGTATCAAAAGTCGACTTTGGGTTTTGAGCAATAGCTGAACTCAAACACAATAAAAGTGACCACATAAGTATATTTTTCATAATTTTTGATGTCTTATTCATAAATGTAATCGGTATCTGATGCACCTGTAGTAATAATTCTTGCCTCACTTCTGTAAACTACTTTGTCTCCAGAAAATACTCCTCCCTGCACCGTAATATTTGATGTTGATGGAATAGTTACACTATATCTACCCGGTATATTTCCGATTGTGCTCCCAGAGAATTTAGCCGTAAAAATGATTGGGGCAATTGGATGTGTTTTATAACGTTGTCCACCAGCATCTTTGATAATTAATGAATACACACCAGGTTTAGGAGATCGACTATTTCTAACATCCACTAATTTTTGTCGATGTAACTCTGACATAAATCGTAGACCTTCAACACCTGTATCGCTTGGATAATTTGAAGCAAGTAAGTCATTAGTTCCACTAGATACAGTGTTGACTATCGTTTGTTTAAAAGTGATATTTTCAAAAGTCGTATTGGTAAATTCACCTCTTCTCGTTTGAGGTAAAAGACTAGCTGAAGCGATATATAAAGTCGACAAACTGTTTTCTGCATACAGATCGGTAGCATAAATATTGTTACAGATCTTCGAATGAGGCTTTATAAAAAGTGCTGCAAAGCCCAAACTATTTGATACATCTTTGATATAAATATCATCGATGGCACCCATTTTCTGACTACCCGTTAGATTAAGGTCGTCGTTGTCCTTCCCACTACCAGGTTCTAATCGCACTGTAATTCCTTGTTCTCCCTCTAGGTTTTCCATGTAAATTCTTTTGCCACTAAAAGGTTGAACTAAAGCATAGCCGGTTCCAATTTTAGTCGCTATGGCATCTCTTACTACACCTTGAATCGGAATTCTATTAAAAGTGCTAAGATCATAATTTGCTCTACCTGTCTCGTCCCTACCAAGGAATTTACTATCCGCTACCAAAAAGACGGAGGGATTTAAGGTATAATTATCAGTGATGATGAATCTAGAAATAGCAAAATTCTTTACGAATCCTACCTTAAATGGAGTGGCTGTTTCTAAAGGAGCAAAATTACTCAAATCGATTTCAAACCAAGTAGCCGAATTATTTGATGCTCCAATAATTTCCACATTAGAAATCACTTCCTGAAGGGAATTCGCATCTCTACCAAGATTAAATAACGTATTGTTATTTCCACTTCTATCGATGGTAATTTTCACATTATTCCCTATTTCAATACGCACATTCGATTGAAGAAAGATTTGCCCAAGGGTATAATTTCCTTCCAGAATTTTCACGACACCACCACCAAGGTTAGAAACCGTTTCAATTGCTTCGTTAATCTGATTAGCTGTAGCATTGCCATCTCTAAATATGATGGTTTTATTGATATTCACTTTATCAACAAAGAAGGTGAGATTTTTACTTCCCACAGTCGCTCTTGTTGTTCCAATGGTTTTCTGTGCTCGTACAGAAAAAGTAGATAGAAGAAAAGCAGCACTTATTAGAAGTAAGGAGTTAAACCTACCTCTGAAAAAGTGGCAATAATTGTATTTCATAATTTAGTTCGTTTAATAGGGTGTTTTATATGTTGTTTACCCTAAATTCAAAATTCATCTCATACTATGAGTTTACTTTATAGTCAGCTAGCTTTAATTAATTTTTTAAACACTTTTTAGTGATCAAATAAGTAATTGTTCGAAAGGTATAATCCTTCTTCTATCCCACTGTTGTTCAGGATAAAAAGAATGTTTTTATGCGTTCTTCATTTTTATAAATGTTTCTTTTTGATTTTAAACCAAGAGAAACATTTACCATTTAAACCTGTTTTAAAGGGGATTTCATTCTACGATTAATGATTTGTGTTAGCCTAACAGTAATCTGTGCTTATTGGATAGCATAAGTTTTTAGAATTTTGAATAAATTATAATACGAAACATTAAACACTTTCAATATGACACAAATTGACTCTTCAAAACCCGTTTTAGTTACTGGAGCCAACGGATACGTTGCAAGCTGGCTAGTAGAAGAATTATTAAAAAATGGCATCACAGTTCACGCTGCTGTTAGAAATCCAGATAATAAAAAGAAAGTGGGACACCTTATTGACTTAGGTGATAAACACCCAGGAGAAATAAAGTTTTTCAAAACCGATTTACTAACAGAAAATTCTTACGCAGAGGCCATGCAAGGTTGTGAATTGGTTTATCATACTGCTTCTCCTTTTATTACAGACGTAAAAGATCCACAAAGAGACTTAGTAGACCCTGCCGTAAAAGGTACATCCAATGTGCTATTAACCGCTAATAATACTCCCTCTGTAAAAAGAGTGGTGGTAACCAGTAGTGTAGTGGCTACTTATACTGACGCATCAGATTTAGCCAATACACCAAAAGGAATGATCGATGAAGAGGTTTGGAACACCACTGCTTCTTTGGATTATCAACCTTACTCTTTATCAAAAACATTGGCAGAAAAAAAGGCGTGGGAAATTGCAGATGCTCAATCGCAATGGGATTTAGTGACTATCAACCCTGCATTTGTCATGGGCCCTGCTCAAAATGCGGTGGCTACTACATCAGAAAGTATGGCGGTACTAAAACAAATGGGTGACGGTACATTTAAAATGGGAGCTCCAAAAATGGGAGTTGGAGTGATTGATGTTCGTGACCTAGCTGTAGCTCATTATAAAGCCGGTTTTACTCCAGAAGCCAAAGGTCGATACATTACCTCAGCTCATAATACAAACTTCTTAGAAATGGGCTTAACCCTTCAAGATAAATTTGGAGCCAATTATCCTCTACCTAAGAAAGCATTACCAAAATGGTTGTTGATGATTGTTGGTCCTTTTACTAATAAATTATTAACTAGAAGGTTTATTAAAAACAATGTCAATATCGAATGGAAAGCAGACAATTCTAAAATAGTAAATGATTTAGGAATGACTTTCCGTCCTCTACAAGAAACTATGGAAGATTCTTTCCAGGTGTTGGTGGATAATAAGATAGTGTAAGAAATCAAATTTACATCACCGGTTTTATTGAAATCATAATATTAAATATCTAATATTTTTGTACGGACGTTGCACTGCAACGTTCCTACACCCCTCCCAATGAATCAGTTAATTCCTTTATTTTCCGCTCCAAATTTCGTATATTAAGCGTAACTGATATAGAATTATTACCATAGCACTAACAACTGTTTATAGTAATACAGCAACAATACTTAACCAATTTAAAACTAAAATAACATGGAGAAGTTTAGCGGATACCCAATTACTAAATGGAAGGACGACGATTGTCAGATGGTTTTATTAGATGATTTATCGTTTACCGATCACGACCAAAAAGTATGGAATGTTCCTTTGGGAGCAGAAATTAATGGAGCAAGCATCCCTTCATCTTTATGGAATATTGTAGGATCTCCTTTTGTAGGAAAGTATAGAAGAGCCTCTGTGGTGCACGATTACTTTGCTGGCGAAGGTCACAATCCTAACGTATCTTATCAAGAGAGAAGAGAAGCAGATAAAATGTTTTATGAGGCATGCAGAACAGATGGCTGTTCATGGAAGTGTGCAGCTTTGTTGTATCTAGGTGTTTCTATTGGATCTTGGTGGTCGAGGAAAGGAATTTCGACCACACATGAAACAGAATGTTTCTCCTCTTTTCAGACGGATCAAGATGCACTGATCAAAAATAAGTATGATGAATTACTTGAAAAGGTGAGTTACATTATTGAACACGAAGAAAATTTTGAGAAGCTAGTGAAGTTGGTGGATCAAGAAATTGATTAAAAAAAAGGCCTTGATGAAACACCAAGGACTTACTCCATTACTATTACTCTAATTATTTTTTTCTGAGTATGAAGTTGTCAAATACACTGATTGAACAACTTCATACTCTTAATATTGAGTCACAAATAATCCATATTATTAATGACTATTTCTATTCTTTTTATTTTTCTGATAATGCTTATTTGATTTTCCATTCGCCGCATTTTTTGCTTTTCTCTTTTCTGCTCTACGAATTCTGTTCGCATCATTAACCACTTCTTGATGCTTCTCAGTGGCTTTAATCAAATAATCTTCATCGTCTTTATGCTTGTACATGTCTAGCATTGGATCGTTCGTTTTTTCCATGTAGGCAAGCATATGTTTCTCAAACTCTGCAATTTTCTTTGTCGATTTTGGATCTTCCGCAAGGTTGTTCAAACCATTTGGATCATTTTTTAGATCATAAAATTCAGTCACAGTTCTGAACAAGCAGAAATCTACTCTTAATTTTAGGGCTTCGTCTTCTACTGCTTTTTCTTTCATAGCAGTAAACGATTTACCATTAATTGAAGATGTTTTGTACTGTCTTCCACCAACAGCCCATGGAGAGAAAATGTACAAATAATCTTGTGTCTGAACGGCACGCATTGGGAAGGCCTTACTACCTGATGTCTCGTTGTAATGCGTATAGATCATGTCTCTATCCTTTTGTTTTTTACCTTCTAGGATAGGCAAGAAACTTCTACCATCTAATGTCTTTGGAACATCTACACCACAAGCTTCCAATAAAGTCGGCATTAAATCGACCATAGAAACCATGTCTTTCTCGTTCACCTGACCCGCTTTAATATGCTTAGGCCATTTCACCATAAATGGAGTTCTCGTCGATTGTAAATACACGTTCGATTTGGCAAAAGGGAATGCCATACCATTATCCGAAAGGAAGATGACGATGGTATTATCAGATAATCCTTCTTCTTCTAAAGCATCTAACAATGCACCAATCGTATCATCACATCTTTTCACCGAAGAGAAATAATTGGCTAACTCTCTTCTCACTTCAGGAAGGTCTTCTAAGAAGCCTGGCACTTCGATTTCATCAGGTGTATAAATTCTAGATGGACGTTGCTTTCCTCCTTTTTCATAATTTGGATTGTCCACAAAAAATGGACGGTGAGGATCATGTGAGTTGGCCATCATGAAGAATGGTCTGTTCTCTTCTTTCGCTTGAGTAATAAATTTCTTGAAATGCTCTTTGTATAATTTAGGCGATCTACCCGACCCTAAATCTTTAGCATCCTGATTGTATTCCCAAACATAGTTTTCTACTTTTTTTGGTGTAGAGTGTTTTACTTTACCCAACACACCAGGTTTATAATTCTTGTGTAATTTTAATTCCTCAGCCAATGTAGGAACCGACGGTTTTGAAGGAAAAAAGCCAGTCATACCACTATTGTTCGGGTAACATCCAGTACCAATCACACCTCTCGATGGCATACAAACCGCCACAGTAACGTGAGCATTTGTAAAACGCATTCCTTCATTCGCCAAACGATCAATGTTCGGTGTGATATCTTCTACATTACTTCCATTCACTCCCACCGAATGATAGTCCATATCATCGGCTGTAATTAATAGAATATTTGGAGTTGTCGACTGTGCAAAAAGCATTGGGCTAAAAAGTAAGCACAGCGTAGTAAACAAATTGATTAATCTTTTCATACCTATATTATTGTATATCGTTTTGTAGTTTAATTGTAATGTCTTTTGGTTTGTATGCCTTTGGAATAAGTACATACTTCTCTGATGTAGATTGAATTAACTCACCTTTATGGTAAATATCATAGCGATTGATATTCGGTACAGGTTTCCAAGTCAGCACTTTTTTATTCTTCTGATGCACACTCGGAAAGAACTGTTTCTGTTCCACTTTAAAATCTTCATTTTTGATAATCGGTTGGGCTTGTTTATTCCACCAAATATCATCTAAATATATTTTTGATGAAGATGTCAAACCATGAAAAACCACTTCCATCCCTTTCACTCTTCCTTTCACATCGGCATAATCAAAAACAAGATCTTGCCACTCTCCAGTTCCCTCATACTTTTTGATGATCTTCTTAGAAATTTTCTCTTCACCCAAGACAATCTTCAATTCAACATCAAACGATTGGTCGGATAGAAGTTTAAGGTGGCAATGTCCCAATTCTTTTCCAGTCAATGGAGTATGTTTTACAACAACAGATGCTGTCGAAGCTTCATCATCTTTAGATAAACCCAACACATAGGCACTCTTATTCAGTCCTTTTCGGTGAGGGTTCTCGATCACCAATACTTGATTGAACTGATCGGAATGAAATTTCTCTGGAATAATATCTTCGAAAGTAAACTGAGTATGCACTTTGTATTTACCCACTGCTGCAGGATTCCATCCCCAGGCCAAAGAAGAATTCCTTTCATTCCACTTCGCATAAATTTCTTTCAATCGGCTCACCTCCTCTGGGTGAACATCAAATAGATCGTTCTTTTCGTAAGGATCTTTAGCGATGTTATACAACCTCACTTTCTTATTTTTCTGATCGAAGAACAACTTCCAATCGCCATCTCTTACACACCATTTATTGGCATTTTTCCAAAATAACTGCTGATGAGGATCTTCGTCTTTTTCCCATTTGATGTAGGGCAATAGGTTCTCTCCATTCAAATGTTTTGGTGCTTCAACACCGGCAAGGTTTAAAATAGTTGGATAAATATCCATGCTCGTCACCATTGGTTCGAACGTTTTTCCTTGAGGTATTTCCTTAGGATAATGCATGAAATAAGGAATCTTGATTCCACCTTCGTACAACGTTCCTTTTTGTCCATTCAACGGCAAATTCAAAGAAGCATTATCGTCAGGTTTACCGCCATTATCTGAGATAAACACAATGAAAGTATTATCGTACAAGCCTCTCTCCTTCAGCTTGTCGACCATCTTTCCGATATTCTGATCCATCACATATTGCATCGCTACTAGCTTTCGACGTGCAGGATCCTTAATATGATCGAATTTCTTGATCACCTCTTTAGGTGCTTGCAAAGGCGTATGTACCGCATTGGGTGCCCAATACATAAAGAAAGGTTTTTCACTTTCGTATTGATCAAAATAATTGATGGCTTTCTGACCAAATAAATCCGTTAAATACACATTCGGTGTTTGGATAGGTTGATCATCCTCCATAAAAAATTGGGAACATTCGTCTTCGAAATAATAAGATGATGCACCTCCAAGGAAACCATAATAATGATCAAATCCTTTATTGATCGGTAAAAACTCCTCTCCTTCCTGACCTCCTAAATGCCATTTTCCAATAGCCACTGTTTGATAGTCGTTAGACTGCAAAATCTCTGCAATTGTAGGAAACTCAGACGAAATTCCCGGAACTACTTCTGGAGAAGGACGGAAAGGACCTGGATTATCCTTAAACCCAAATCGCTGTTGATAGCTACCCGTTAATAAGGCTGCTCTCGACGGACCACATACCGGTGCCGTCACGTATCCGTTCTTAAATGCCACTCCTTTTTTCGCCAACTGATCGATGTTAGGCGTAGGAATATCTTTACTTAAATGATGATAACCCACATCTGCATAACCCAAATCATCGGCAACGATAATCAAAAAGTTGGGGCGATCTTGTGCAAAAATTGAAGCGGTCATTATCATCAAAACGCACACTATTTGATGTATCTTTCTCATTTTGTGTCGTCTTTAACTTTATCAATAGTGAAATTCGGCAACATCAAATTGTTCTGTTTCGCTTCTTTCACTTTCGTTTTAAATTTTGAAATGGTGTTCCTAGACATCTCCAACATTTCGCTCAACTCAATATTAGTATATGCATCGGGTTGGTACAATGTGATGTAGGATAAATAAAAGGCTTTCGTTAAATCGAACTTCACACCATGGAAAACGGTATTACTTGTCACCGAATCCACATACCCACATTTCGTACATCTTCTTGTAAATACTTGTCCAGTTTTCGAACCTGAATGCCCGCTACATTGCTTACAAGTAAAGCCATCGCTCCATTTCTGATTGGATAAATAGCGTTTACAAGCATCGGCATCCGGGAATAAATCATGAAATTCTTTGATTGTAATGACTTGGTTGACAAATCGTTTTTCGATCACTTTCTTGATTTCATCCTTTAGATTAAAGTTCGTCACATCCAGCTTATAATTATCACTACCCAACTTCTGTGCTCTCTGAGATAATTGTTGGTTCAATTCCTTCAATTCCTTTTCTCTTGCCAAAAGCTGAATCGTTCTTTCTTTTACCTTTTGCTCCAACTCCTCATTTACCTTGTTACCTAGAGCAAGATTCTTCTTCTGCTCGTCGATGACTTGCTGTTGCATCACCTCTGTTTTCTTCTGCTGAGTAAGCAACTCTGCCTGTGCCAAGTGTTCGCTTTCTTTCAACAACCTCAACGTATCGTATAAGGCAAAAGAGAAGGCCAACATTTCCGATAACACCGACATTCTATAACCATAGAATGTAAAGAAATTATGCGGGATGATGCCATACCATTTTAAGTACCAAATCACACAGCCGACCCACATAAAACTGATGCCCAAGATATAGTAAGGCGACATTTTCGATTGTAAATAGACATTTGATAAGCCTACTAAAAGTACCGAAAGTGTGATGATTAGTGAAAGCTTCTCTCCCGATGGAATTGTTCCGAAAAGGGTGAAAACAAAAAGAATAAACTGAACAACAAATAGCGTATTGATCGTAAATAAATGATACCTGTTCAAGTATTTTGGATCGACCACTACTTTGATAAAATAAGTGACGGAAGCCGAGACCCCAAACCCAAGAAGGGCATTGACAAACTCGTTGATCATCGGTGCATCCGGCCATAAAAACTGGAAGCCTACCCCATCGTTGGCCATACTAAATAAGCAAACCACAGCGATATGTAAAATATAGGCGATGTATTTAAAGTCTTTGATACTCAACCATAAGAGGAAGGAATACACGGCCATAATCAAAAAGGCACCGTATTGTAAACCAAACCATAAATACTCTTTCGTTGCATAAGGCACAAACTTATTGATACTTCTAAAGTTCATGTGCAAATCGACCTTTTTATTACTGTTGATCTTCACATAAAATGGCTTAGAAAAATCAATATCACTCGTTAAGGGAATAATGAAGTTTTTATGATCATAATTTCTCTTTGAATAAGGATGAGAGGCTCCCATAATCTCCTTCTTCAAACCGCCTTCCAATAAGGGTAAGAAGACGATAATCTCCTGAATTTTCTGATCGTAAAACTCGATGATCCAATGCTTTGAACTGCTCTTATCGATGTCGACATTAAATCGCAACCAATAATTTGATTTTGCATCATAATTATGTTTCGAATAATGCTGGGCCACCTCAAAGTCGGGTTGTAACTGAAGCAATTCCGCATAAGAAATTAAGCGTGTACTGTCCTTCCAGTAGGGTATACTTTCTAGGTTCAGTAAACTTTCTTGAACGGAATCATCCAGCTGAATCGTTTTCTCATCACCATCAACCACTGCAAAAAGTGGCAATGCCGACAACAGAACAATGCTGAGTGAATGTACAATATGTTGGAAGAGTTTCCTCATGTAAAAAATGTTGTGTTCTTCTTTCGAATGTTAATGCTCAATTTATCTATGTAAACCCCGAATACACCCAAGGTTGAAACCCCGAATATTCCCAGGGTTGAAACCCTGGGCTGGGAATAATTATACCTGTCAGGACTTAAGTCTTGACAGCTTTTGACAATACTTTAGTGTTGTCAAAATAGATTATCACAAGCCCACGACTTGAGTCGTGGGTTTTATATGATAGGTCAAAAACTTTATTCTAAAATTAAGTATTTACCCGATATCGTCAATTGATCGAGTCCCATGTAGCCACTGTTACTATCATCTAAATGACGAATTAAAGCTACTACTCTCACCTGAGTATCATCGATAGATACCCCTTGTTCTTTAATGTTGTGATTGAAATACCATCCTTTTTCATCACGAGGTTGTTCGTTTGTTGAATATATCAAAGGCCATTGATTCACTCTCGATTCGAAGTCATCTCGCTCCAATGCCAACTGATATTCCGCCTCGCCTACTGCACGAATTTCAATTCTTTGTAATCCTGTAGTACTCACTCCTGCGTTAAATAAAACGCCAGTTTCTACAGTAATCGATTTCAAATTCTCCGCATCAAATGCTTGAAGGGGCACCATCATGTGTTCTGCTTTCGAAGATCCAGAAATCGTTCGTGCATAACATCTCGTAATATAATTCTCTCTTCTATCCTGATCCGGATGATTATTTCTTTCTCTATTGATGTTCCACCAAGTCGCTGTTGCTCCGATAGTTGGTCCGGAAATCTGTTTATAAAACATTCCGTCAAACTCAAATTCAGCTAAACCATCGGGCTTGTAGTTGATTGTCAATTCCATATCGAATAGCTGACGTTCTTCTGTGAACACCACCTGTGTCGTTAATGCAAATGTTACAGGAGCATCAATATCACCATACTCATTTGATGTAAACAAAGACACTTCATACATCTGATTTTCTAGCTTTCCTGTAAAGTAGAACTGACCAAACGAATTTAGTAATAACTTTGTTCCTTCTGGCAATTCTGGAGTCACAGAAATTTGAATAGAATCTAATGGACTTCTTACCGTCTCCACAAATAGTTCTGTAATTGTGCTAGATATAGGATTTCCATCTTCATCAATTAAGAACACTACATCTGTATCCCCTCCTTTTGAGTTGATACGGATAAGTGGTCTCCAATCTTCCAATACTGTTCTATATGCATTGTTGAAAGCCGTTTCCCCTGCCTCATTACTTAAAGACACATCCAATAGATATTGTCCCAATTGCGTACTGTCGTGAGGTACATATTTGATAACACCCGTAATTGGATCAATCTCAAATGGATTCAAGCTGTCTTCAACCACAGCTAGAATAGTATCTTGTTGCACGCTCACTTTCGATAGCTCGAAAGTTAAATCTCCTTCAGCCATCGTTTCTGGCGCTTCTCCTTCGAAAGCGATGGTTACTGGTCTGACTTCATCATTTTTATGATAAAGCAATGACTCAGGTTGATTTTGAGGGAGTGAAAAATCAACATCATGCTCTGTTAAACAGGAAGTCAAACAAAGCGCAGCTAGTATGTTTGTGATAATTTTTTTCATTTCAATTCCGTTTACCAAAGGTTATGTTGTTTGATATTCACGTTCAGTTGCATCTCTTCTGTTGGAATAGGGAACACCACATGTTTCTCTTCTGCTCTTTCGCCTGGGAAAGCCAACTGAGATTCGTTATTTTCTCTAAAGCTTGGGTTCGATCTCACGTTCTCACTCACTTGCTTCATTGTCTCGATAAGAATACCCCAACGTACTAAATCAAATCGTCTGTGACCTTCGAAACATAACTCTCTACGACGTTCTTCTTGAATCAATTTCAAAAAGTTATCGTTTACTTGCGCCAAACCAGAGTTCACCGTTCCTGCATTCGCACGGTTTCTAACTGCTTCAATATCTAAACGTGATTGTTCGTTATCACCATTCAATAAGTACAATGCTTCTGCTCTCATCAACAGTACATCACTGTATCTTAAAATTGGGAAGTTAATTGATGTTCTATCCTTATTTATAACACCCATTTCTAGGCTCTCAGCTGTACCATCGAAGTTGCCGTCCATATCTAAACCAGGAGTCATACGTCTCCATTTTCCAGGGAACCATCTCAATTCATTAGAAATGTTCATTGGATAAAATGCACCATCTCTATAACCAAAACTGAAGTTTGCACAGTTCCATGCTTTACGCTCATCGCTAGAGTAGTACAACGATTTATGCATCGAAGGTGTAATCCAAGCATGTGCTGTAGCGAAAGGCATATTACCTGTAGTTAAGTTAATCTGCACCCCATTGAAGTTACCAATACGACCACCCAAGTTTCTACCTTCCGATACCGTGAAGTCCGCTTCGAACATCACCTCTGTATCTACTCTCAAACCTTTGATTTGATTGATGAACACTTCCTCATAACTCGGTAGTAAATGATGGTAACCATACTCCGTGATGGCGTTGGTATTTTTCACTACTTGAGTCAGACATGAATCGATTCCGATATCTCCACCTTGAATTCTCGCACCCGCCATTGTAAGATACACTCTTGCTAAAAGACCGTGTGCAATTTGCTTGGATAACCTTCCGTATTCTTTAGGACGTTCGTCCATTAACTCTATAGAATTCTCAAAGTCTTCTACAATCTGATTGTAGATTTTTGGAGCTGCTGTGTTTGGTAAATTCAGCATATCCAAGTTGCCTTCGATATCTGTAAAATGCTCCAAACGTAAAGGAATGTGCTCCCAAACTCTTACCATGTTGAAATACATCAAACCTCTAAGTGCATAGGCTTCTCCCAACATTACATCGTGATCAGCTCTTCTTAGGTTCGGAATCGTATCCAATTGGTTAAGATTATCAATAAAATCATTCACAATATTGATTCCTGCATAGCCTGTTTTCCACATTCTTGCCAAATCAACATCAGAATCGTTGTACGACATACGGCTTAACTCTCTACCGAAGTTCTGACGCTTGTACAACATCTCGTCCGTTCCAGTGTTCATCCAAGTAGAGAAATCTTGATCATACATTTCTCTAATGTTAGAATAGGCACCCGATAGGGCCAAACGAACTTCTCTATCGTTTTTATAAAAATTATCTCTTGCTAGCTCATCTTTTGGTTGCAAGTCCAAGAACTGACATGAACTAAGCAATCCGATAATGACAAATACTATTTGATTGAATTTTTTCATTGTTCTTAATTTTAGAATCCAACTTGTAAACCAATAATTGCTGATTGAGCGGCAGGATAAGACGAGTAGTCAATACCTTTATACATTGCCTGATTTCTCACCGATACTTCTGGATCGTATCCCGTGTAGTTCGTGAATACCCAAAGGTTATCGACTGATCCGTAGATTCTGAAGTTTTTGATTTTTAGTTTCTTCAATAAATCTTTATTGAAAGTGTACCCTAAAGTGATGTTCTTAATTCTTAGGAAAGACGCATCCTCAATAAAGTAATCACTCATTTGATGTCCACCATATACTTGCTGATACGTATATTCCTGAGTAGGTCCAGGGGCTGCCCAAACACCTTCGTTAATTGGGTTGTTCATTTGCCATCTGTTTCCAACATCAGCCAAGTAGTTTCTACCTCTTTGGTTACCCACTACTCCGAAATCGGCCATGTTACCGTTAAATACATCTTGTCCTACTGTCCAAGTAAGTAACACGCTCAAATCCCAGTTTTTATAAGTAAATGTATTCGATAAACCACCGAAGTATCTTGGGTTTGGATTACCGATGATTTCCTTATCGTTTTCATCAATTACTCCATCTCCGTTGACATCTTTATATTTTGGAAGACCCGGTCTTACTTCACCTGTTTGAGAATTAAAACCTGGAACACCTTCTTTCAATCTTAACTGTCCATCAGCACCTTTCACAAAGTCATCTACTTGATAAATTCCGTCGTAACGGTAACCGTACATTTGTGTCATCGGCATGCCCACAAACAGACCATAGTACAATTCTCCGGCAAACATACCACCTACATTTGGATCGTATAATCTGTAATCCTCACCGTAAGATAGTTTCTTGATTTCGTTATCGTTAAAAGAGATGTTGAAGTTGGTCGACCATTGGAAGTTCTTCGTTTGAACGTTCACAGTATTCACCGAAAGTTCCAAACCGTGGTTCAACACAGCACCAATATTTTGTTTCACTTGCTGATACCCTGTTGATGGAGCCACTTTAGCGTCGAACAATAAGTTATCCGTTAGGTTGTAGTAATATTCTACATCCACTTGTAATCTATTGTTGAAGAAGCCCATATCTGTACCCACGTTGAATTGTTGAGTTGTCTCCCATTTCAAGTTGGTATTCGCCAATTGCGTTTGATAAAAAGCTGCTTGATAATATCCATTGAAGTAATATCCTGGAGCAACACTCATCGTTGGTAAGAAATCGAAATCACCTACTCTGTTGTTACCTGTTGTACCAAAACCAGCTTTGAACTTTAACTCATCAAATACTCCCCAATTTTTTACGAAGTCTTCTTCTCCTGCTCTCCAAGCCGCTGAAGCTGATGGGAAAATACCGAAACGGTTACCTTCTTTAAATCTCGAAGATCCATCAGCTCTAAGCGATGCCGTTACGATATACTTGTTGTTATATGAGTAAGAAACACGACCAAAACCAGACATTAAATTCTGCTGAGTAGCCGATGAACCTGGCATTACCGCCATGTTCGCCATTCCCATATTATTCCAACCTAGATCGTCTAATGGGAACTGAATAGCAGCAGCTGTTTGTCTAAATCTTTCAGTGATTTGGAAAGACATACCTGCCAATGTTTCAAACTTATGACCGTTCTTATTGAAGTTGTACATCAATACATTTTCGTTCAAGTAGTTCTGAGACTTCACTTGAGCTAAAGAACCATTGATACCGTCCGATCCTCTATCTGCTTGGTTCGTCCCTAAGTTGAAGAACGTTTTTGTATCGTTCAAACTCATCTGATAACCCAACTGCGTTCTAAAGCTTAAACCTTCTGCTAATCTTACCGTAAAGTTTACGTTCGACTGCAACATGTTCACCTCTTCCATACGGTCTGTATTGTTCAACGTAGAAGTTGGAGGATAGAAACCAGCACTTAACTCATCTTCATCATCAAGGTCTCCGTTCTTAGGTGTCATTGGTCTAAACATAATGGCCGACTTGATAGCTGATACTTGCGCTGTCGACGTTTTCATACCGTACGTCTTACTATTTGCATAGTTCAAATTCAAGTTCATATCCACATGCTTACCAATGGACTGATCCAACTTCAAACGACCATTGATTCTTTCGAAGCTCGAACGTAATAGTGTACCTTCTTGATTAACATAACCAATCGAAGTAAATACTTTCGTCTGATCTGAACCACCTTTCATAGAAACTGTATAATTTTGGAAAGGAGCTTGACGGAAGATTTCGTCCTGCCAATTAGTGTAATCGGCATCTGTATAATTACTTGCATCTCCCCATGCATCGCCACCACCAATTTCGTGCTGTACGTTTACATATTCTTGTGGGCTCAATGTCTTTAAGATTCTGTTTTCAGGAACTTGTGACATACCCATTTTGGTATTGAAAGTAATTACTGGCTTACCCGAAGTACCTTGTTTTGTTGTAATTAGAATTACACCATTTGATGCTCTCGAACCATAGATTGCTGTTGCAGAAGCGTCTTTTAAAACGTCTACACGCTCGATATCCGAAGGGTCCAAACTAAACAAAGTGGGATCTTCCAAAGGGAATCCGTCGACTACATATAAAGGAGCAGAAGAACCTGTAATGGTATTGGCACCACGAATCTCGAAGTTCATCGACTGACCCGGTCCACCTTCTCCTGAAGATACTTGCACACCGGCCATTCTACCTTGCATCATTTGGTCGAAACTTGCCGCAGGCATGGAGTTGATCTCCTCACTCATCACCACCGATTGTATGGAACCCGATACTTCTTTTGCATCTTGTTTACCATAACCAATCACGACCATTTCGTCCAATGTTTGCACATCAGGTTCTAAGGCGATATCAATTTGTTTTCTTCCTAAAACCTGAATTCTTTGGTTTTGAAAACCAATATATGTCACCATCAAAACCGCATTTACTTTGGCTCTAATCGAATAGTTACCATCAAAATCAGAGGCTGTACCGTGCTTAGTTCCTTCTACGCGAATACTCGCACCTGGAACAGGCAAGCCATCTTCATCGACTACCTTACCGCTTACTTTAACGAACTTATCTTGAGCCATACCCAATTGTGGTACACTCAATAAAACAGATAGTAAGATAGAGAAAGTTAATTTTATAATTCTTTTCATGTCGTTTATCTTATTGCGCTCTTACTTGAAGTTGGTGTACATAAAATCTTCTTGCCAATGCTCCGATTTCTGGATTTAAGAAATCAGCCACAAGCGCCACTTTAATCTTTTTACCTAAGTAAGCTGCTGGAATTTCAACTTGAACTGTTCCGTTAGCTTTCAATTCTGCTTCTTCGATAATTCCCGATGGATATTGGTAGAATCTATCAGAAATATCGTTGTCTAGAATTTCCCAATTCGATGTAGTTGGAGAAGCAAGATCTAGTTCATCTGCATCAATCACGGCCACCATCAAATGTTGGTTATCGTTCATGGCTCCACCGTTGTATCTCCACATCCCTGTAGTACTTACATAAGCCGACTTTTCGAAATCTGTTAAATCGATCGTATCTGTAATCAAGAAGTTTCTAGATTCTTCTTCCCACGACCAATAGCCAATAAAGATATCGTCGTTAATTACACCGTTTTCGTTTCTCACTTGGAAAGGAATCCCTGCCCATGCACGTCTCCACATATTACTTGCGAACACTGGTCCACTCACTTCTTCAGTAATTTCAGTGGTATATTCCTGACCTAGTAATTCTTTAGTTACCGTTCCATAATGAGGTTCAGTCACCATATTTTCTAAGCCATAGCTGTCTTCAGTTCCTTGGAAAGAGATGCCATGGAAAAGTAGTTTCCCTACATTTTTACCTAGAAGCTCAACGAACATTGCCTCTTCCTTCAGTAAATCACCTTTAGCATTTTGGATTGAAATATCTAAGCTAAATACCTCTGTTTCCTCATCACCGATAGGGTATTCTTGAGAAAGTTGTACAGTACCTAACGTTTCATCAATACTAAAAATATCCTGGTGGTTGTGTAAAGTAAAAGTATAAGGTCCGCCACCTTTTGTTCTTGGAATTTCAGAGTTAAAATCTAATTCATTACCAAAAACTGAATAAATATGAGGAACATAAATCATGTTCTTTGGTGCTGCTTGATGTGCAGTAAATGTCAAGATATTTGGGAAGTTAACTTCACCCATAGAGTTCTTGACGTTTACATCAAATGTATAATCTCCTGGCAGTAAGTTATTGTATTCCAAAAACGTAATTATCCCTGTTTGAGAACTGATAGAAAAGTTGTTCTCTAATGCTATATTTTCACCCGATTGAGAGGTCACCGATGTAAGGCCAAATGTAGCCTCTTCTCCTCCAGTAAATACCGAAGGTTGATATGTAGTATAATAATCTCCACTCTCATAATCTGCAACACCTGCATATCTCAAATCCTTTGGAGGACCGACATACAAGCCGCTATCTTCTTGCGTGCAAGAAAACAAAAGGCAGATTGATAAAAGTTGAATAAAGTAATTCTTCATCATTTCAATTCTTAATAGTTGTGAGAAAATTCGAGTTAGATTGATAAGATCTCTTTCCGGATAAGTTCATTTATCAAATCTCTTTTTAATTGATTTACAAAGTTTAGATAGGTAGTAGTAAGGCCTTTGCTGATCAGGCAAAAGCCTTACACTAATGTTTTTATAATTACTTCGACTTAATCGGGTTGTACTGCTTACTCGCCTCAAAGTCTTTTGTCAGTTTAAATGATGCTTGTTTTACGTTATCAGAACTTGTTCCGATATACACGTTGAAGTCCCCTGCTTCAACACCTTCACTCATGTCCCATCTATGGTACGTCAAGGCTTCTTTTGCGATAGTGAAAGTAACTGTTTTTGTTTCTCCTTTTTTCAAGAAGATCTTCTCAAAACCTTTCATTTCTTTTAAAGGTCTTGTTGATTTTCCGATCAAATCTTGGATGTACAATTGAACGACTTCTTCACCATCATAATCACCTGTATTGGTTACTTCAATAGAAGCCGTTATTGGTTGATCTTCCATTGTTTCCGCAGATAATTTGATGTCGCCATAGGCAAACTCAGTGTAGCTTAATCCGTAACCAAATGCGTAAAGAGGTGTATTCGGCACGTCCAAATAATTTGATTTATAACCTGATGGTTTTTCTGGATCGAATGGTCTACCTGTGTTCTTTGCGTTATAGAAAATTGGAATTTGACCAACATTTCTTGGGAACGACATTGGTAGTTTACCCGATGGATTGTATTTACCAAAAATTACGTCTGCAATAGCTGGACCGGCCATAGTTCCTAAGTGCCAAGTCTCTAATAATGCATCTGCTAATTCGTCTTCTCTTTCTAGAGTTAACGGTCTACCGTTCATCAAAACAACTACGATAGGCTTCCCTGCTTGCTTTAAGTGTGCCAACAATTCTGTTTGAACACCAGGGATATTGATATCCGATCTACTTTTCGCTTCACCAGAAATCGTTCTTGGTTCGCCGATCGCTAGAACAACTACATCCGATTGCTGTGCTACTTCTAATGCTTCTGCAAAACCTGTTGTATCCGCACCACTCATTTTACAGCCTTTAGCATAAAGTAATTCCGCTTTATCTTTTGTAGCAGCCTTCATTCCTTCGAATAACGACTTCGCTTGTTTTGGTGATCCTTTTGCCTTCCAACCACCCAATACATCTTTCTTGCTCTTAGCCAATGGACCAATCAAAGCAATTTTCTTTGTATTGTTTAATGTTAGAGGTAGTATTTGATTCTCATTTTTCAATAAAACAATCGAACGTTGTGCTGCTTTTCTTGCTCTGTTTTTGAAGTCTTGAGAAAGAGTCACCGATTTTTCTCTTTCGGCATCACAGTATCTATAAGGATCATCAAATAGTCCTAGTTTGAATTTTACTAACAAGATTCTTCTAACCGCATGATCAATGTCTTTTTCAGATACTTTACCGTCTTTTACCGACTGTACTAATGTGCTCAAGAAAACATCACCTTCCATATCCATATCGATACCAGCATTTAAAGCTAACTGACCAGCTGTTGGCAGATCGCCTGCGATACCGTGAGGAATCAATTCGTTAATCGCCGTGTAATCCGTTACAACTACTCCTTCAAAATCCCACTGATCTCTTAAGATATCTTTGAAAAGGTAAGGATTAGCTGTACTTGGCGTACCGTTAATTTCGTTGAAAGAAGTCATGAATGTTTCTACACCTGCATCCACACATGCTTTAAAAGGAGGAAGATATACATCGTGTAACGTTTGTAAAGACATGTCTACTGTGTGATAATCACGACCACCTTGAGGTGCACCGTAAGCTAAGAAGTGCTTTGCACAAGCCAATACTGTGTTTGTTGCAGCTAAATCGTCTCCTTGGAAACCTTTCACTCTTGCTTTTGCTACCTCACTGTTGTAGTAGGTATCTTCTCCGGCACCTTCCATTACTCTACCCCAACGCGGGTCTCTAGATACATCGACCATTGGAGCGAATGTCCAGTGAATACCTGCTGCTGATGCTTCTTCTGCGGCTACTCTAGCTGCATCTTGCATCAATTCCAAGTCGAAAGAACTTGCTTCTCCTAATGGAATTGGGAAGATAGTTTTGAAACCGTGGATTACATCGTAGCCAAATAATAATGGAATACCCAAACGAGTTTCTTCCACAGCCATTTTCTGAAGTTTACGAGTGTAATCTGCAGATACAGCATTGAATAATGATCCAACGTGACCTGCCTTTACGTCTTTCTCCACATTCCCTCTTAGTGTAGGTCCTGTGACATCACTCGAAGAAGTAAACTGAGTCATTTGCCCCACTTTCTCCTCAAGAGTCATTTTCTTTAGAAGTTTTTCAACATCTTTCGTGTAGTCTTGAGCCCACATCACCTGACTCAAACAAAGTGAAAGTATAGTTAATAGTATCTTTTTCATCGCGTTAAGTTTTAGAATAGTTGTACCGGTAGTTCCTCTGAAGTTTTACCGTTGATTGTCATGATTAATTTACCTTTGGTTCCAGAAAGAAAATCCTTCTTTTCGAACACCAATTGATGCATCCCCTCTGATTTAAATTTAGGTGAATTTAAAGTAGTCACATCACCATTTATATGTCTAAATTCAAAGCTTACATCTGCGTCTTTAGCTAAGTAATAATCTACATGATAAGCTTTTAATTCGGGATGTCTGATAAGTTGAACTCTCTGAGAGATATTCTCTTTTACTGCTAATGGGAAGCCTGTTTTGAACTTAGGTGAAGAAATTCCCATTTTCTTTTTGGCTACCTGAAGCTCTGGGATTTTCTTTGATAATTCCCAGAATAATCCACTTCTGTAGTTTTCCATCATAATGACCGTACGACCTTGATCAAGACCCAAGTAACGATCCGAATACCAATTATCTTTGATAGAGTAAGCGTCTTTAAATCCATACTTATCCCAAAGTCCTTCTTTATGGTTTTCGTAGAAGTTTCTTAAAGCCATGAACGATTGGTAAGGAACGTAAGGGAATACACCCAATGCACCTGATGGAGCAATTACCCCTTTATCTTTGTTCGGTCCAGCCATGTTGTTATAGCCTGTTGGAATCTGAGAAGCCGTTAAACCCCAATCGCCTTTAGAATATTGATACTCTTTTGGTGCATGTTTGAAACAGTACGTCCAGTTAATTAAAGAATGTGCAATACTTCTTTTCCAGTAAAAAGTGTACTGATCTTCCATATCGCGAGGGTCCATTGTTACAAATGGCGTTTGTGCTAAGTATAACGGACCACCTTTTGGTTTACCTACATCTAAAGTATAACCATAATATTTCCTACCGTTCACAAAGTTTTTACCGTTCACATAAGCTTGGTAAGATTTCTTTTTGATGGGATGTTTTGGGTGCCCCAATGCCAAAGCATAACTCGTCATCGATTCTGTGTACCCTTTCATTAATAGCTTTAAGCCATTATTTTCTTTTTGAGTTTCAGAATGATTCCACCACAAACCGTTTTGGTATTCGTGAACAGTATAATCAACTGCCTCCCAAAGTTCGGTGATGCTTTTTCTTAGCTGTACTTCTTTGTGGTTATCACCATCAAAATAAGCTCTAGCCACAAGCAGTCCCATCATTAAGTTGGACGTTTCTTGGATGTCTGCTCCATCCTGACCGCCAAACTTAATTAATTGACCTGTTTTACCGTGAATCAAGTGAGGAAATACACCATGGTATTTCACGGCTTTTTGATCCAAGAAGTAGGTCACTTTCAATAAATGATCGACTACTTCTTCTCTAGATACCCAACCTCTGTGAGCACCCACAATAATCGCTTGAATACCAAAACCTGATGCTCCAATACCAATATCAAATCGTTTGTTTTCTAGAGATCTACGAGGCGTTAACCCCGATACAGGGTGTGCCCATTCCCAGAAATATCTAAACGATGCTTCATGTGTTTCGTCGAAGATTCTCACGTCTTCCTGAAAACGTGCCTCTTCCTCCTTTAACTTCTTCTCCTTGTCCGTTGGAGGGACAAAGAGAGAAGTAATTAAGGATGATAATAAAAATATGTTAGTTAGTAAACTCATTAGTAATGCGCTTATGTGTTTTATTTATTTTGTAACTGTTGTTTTTTCAATTGTTGTTCGCGAAGCTTCTTTTCCCTCATTTTACGCTTGCGAGCTTGTTTTCTGTAATCTGTATCTTTCCATTCTTCGTACGGAGGCTCATCTGCTTCTTTCATTAAACGAGCCAATTCAACTCTTAATTCTTCGATTTTGTCTTGATACTTCGGATCGTCAATCAAGTTGTTCATTTCTGATGGATCTTTTTTCAAGTCGTAGAATTCATATGTATCGATGTTGTTGTAGAAGTGGATTAATTTATAATCGTCTGTTCTTACTCCATATTGTCTTTTTACTTTATGGAAACCAGGGTATTCATAATAATGGTAGTACACTGATTTTCTCCAGTCTTTTGGTGTTTTTCCTTTCTTTGCTATTTCTCTTAACGACGTACCTTGCATATCTTTTGGAACTTCTACACCTGCATAATCCAAGAATGTTGGACCATAGTCGATGTTTTGCACCATGGCTTGAGTCGTCTTTCCTGCTTTAATTTCTTTAGGATAACGCATCACAAGTGGTGTTTTGAAAGACTCTTCGTACATGAATCTTTTGTCGAACCAACCGTGTTCTCCTAAGTAGAAACCTTGGTCTGAAGTATAAACAATAATGGTGTTTTCAGCTAAGCCGTTCTCTTCTAAATAATCTAACACACGGCCAACGTTTTCGTCTACCGCCTTTACAGTCGCACAGTAATCTTGTAAATATCTTTGGTATTTCCACAGCGCCATTTCCTTGTCGTTCATGTTTGCTGCGTTCATTTTATCGTTTTTCTCACGGTAAGCCTTGTACCAAGCCTCTTTCTGAACATCAGTTAACCTATTAAATAGATGAGGCCATATATCTTTTCTCCATTCGTCTGATCCTACAGCTACCGACATTTTCAAATCGTGACCTTCTTGTGCATCTTTATAGATGTTCATTTCTTGTTCCGCTGCTGCCTGACGACCTTCGTAGTCATCAAAGTAGTTGTCGGGAACTGGGAACTCGACATTATCAAATTCGTTAGCGTAACGAATTGGTGGCATCCAGTTTCTATGAGGTGCTTTGTGGTGAATCAATAATGCAAATGGTTTGTCTGCATTTTTTTGTTCTTCCATCCACTCTAAAGAGTAATCTGTAATAAGGTCTGTAGTATAACCTTCTACATAAGTAGTATCTTCTCCAGAAATGAAGTCAGGGTTGAAATACTCTCCTTGATCATTTAAGATATTCCAATGATCAAATCCTTGAGGAGTACTTTTTAAGTGCCACTTACCAATTACACCTGTTGTATACCCTTGCTTTTGAAGAATACTGATCCAAGTTTGCTGTCCAGCATCAAATTGATCTGAATTGGTTTTGAATCCATTCTTATGCGAATATTTACCAGTTAACATTGTCGCTCTAGATGGACCACATAAAGAGTTGGTCACAAAACTTTGATCGAACTTGATTCCTTCTTTGGCGATACGATCAATGTTAGGTGTAGGTGCAATATCAGATACTGGATGACCGTAAGCACTAATGGCTTGCAATGCATGATCATCAGACATGATATATATAATATTAGGTCTATCTGATTTCTGAGCAAATACGTTTGCTGCTATGCTGATAAGTAGTATTTGTAAAAAAAATCTCATTTCAATTTAATCGTTAGAAAAATGCGAAAATATTTATAGAGTTTTTGTTCATTAATCCCGTAGCGTCTTTGCTACACTTCAAAAGTATTTTTAAAAAAAAGAAAACAACAAAAAAAATGAAGAATAATTGCAAATAAACGCAACCTTAAGGCAATTTTAACAACATTAGCGCACACAATGATCACATTAATAACAACTCTTTATCAGTTATTTAGTAAATCAATGCAAACATCATGATCACAATAATAACAAGAATAGAAAAACAAGGAAAATATCTCAAAAAGCATAGAATAATCTATTCTTGTCATCAAAAATCTTTTCGAAGAATTGATGCTTGATAATGTATATCCTCAAAATAAACCTTAATTTGCTTCTCCTTATTTATACATCATTTTTTATATCATAATCCGACTAAAAATGAACTTACTTCAAGAAATTCAACAAAAAATCGATCAAAAGACAAAACCAATTGGTGCCCTGGGTGAACTTGAGAATTTAGCCAAGCAAATCTGTATGGTACAAGAAACCACTTCCCCGAGTTTAAAGAACCCTACGATTATCGTCTTCGCTGGCGACCACGGATTAGCGAAGGAAGGTGTGAGTGCCTATCCGCAGGAAGTAACGTTTCAAATGGTGTATAATTTCTTAAATGGAGGAGCGGCAATTAACGTTTTCTCTAGACAACATGATCTCAACTTAAAGGTGGTCGATGCAGGAGTGAATTTTGATTTCGAACCTCACCCAGATCTTATCGATATGAAAATTGGTAAAGGAACGGAAAGTAGTTTGAGAGGAAATGCTTTAAACGCTGATCAAATATCCGATTGTTTTGATAAGGCAAAAGCTTTGTTGGAAAGAGACGACCTTAAGGATGTTGACATTGTTGGTTTTGGTGAGATGGGTATCGGTAATACTTCATCAGCTACATTAATTATGAGTGCACTGTATCAGCTTCGCTTAGACGAATGTATTGGTAAAGGGACAGGTGTAGATCCTGAGGGCTTCAAAAGGAAGTACGATGTGTTGGAAAAAGTATTGGAAAAACATCAGGGAGCAACTAGCCCTGAGCAAATATTAAGTGCTTTTGGTGGGTTTGAAATTGCCATGATTGCGACTACAATGCTAGAAGCAGCATCAAAAGGTAAGATGATTCTTGTGGATGGCTTTATTGTAACAGCTGCCTATGCTATTGCCAAAGCCATGAATCCTGAAATTCAGAAGAATGCTATTTTCAGTCATGTATCTGATGAAAAAGGGCATAGATTATTGCTTCAAAAATTAGAAGCACATCCTCTTTTACAATTAGGAATGCGTTTGGGCGAAGGAACGGGAGCAGCAATGGCTTTCCCTATTATCCAAAGTGCAGTCAACTTTATGAATGAAATGGCAAGTTTCGAATCGGCAAACGTAAGTGATAAGGAATAATGAGAGAGATATATTTATTCTTCACCGCACTTCAGTTTTTCACTAGGGTACCTATTCCAAAATGGGTACCTTATAAAGCCGAATACCTTCAGGATTCGAGGAAGTATTTTCCGTTTATCGGTATTCTATTAGGAGCGATTACTTGTTTGTTTTTCTATATAAGCAAACAGGTGTTTTCTGTAGAGATTGCTATTCTCATCTCTATGCTGTCTAGCATATTTATTACGGGTGCTTTTCATGAGGATGGTTTAGCCGATACCTTCGATGCCTTTGGCGGAGGCTATACGCCAGAAAAGATTCTGACGATTATGAAGGATAGCAGAATTGGTACTTATGGCACCGTAGCAGTCATACTTTCGCTTGCTCTAAAGTTCTTTTTCCTGAAATCCATTTACCTAGAAGGCGATTATCAATTCTATTGTTCCTTGATATTAGGTCACAGTTTAAGTCGATTTTTAGCTTCTACAATGGTAGACTTACTTCCTTATGTACAAGATTTGGATATCAGTAAATCCAAACCGATTGCCAATACAAAATTTGCGATTGGACAGTTTATTCCTGGTTTAATCTTCGGTTTATGGCCATTGGTCTTCTTTAGAGATCAGTTGGTATTTCTAATTCTCTTCCCCAGTATTGCTTTTGCTTTATATTTAGGTTGGTATTTCAGAAGAAAAATTGGTGGTTACACTGGCGATTGCTTGGGTGCAACTCAGCAAATGACGGAGATTGTGATTTATGCTAGCTTAATTGTCCTATGGAAGTTTATTTAGTTCGACATACCGCTGTCGATGTTGAAAAAGGTATTTGTTATGGTCAGACCGATGTAGCTTTAAAAGAAGAAAAGGAAGTTGCCTTTGAACGTATCAAAGCACAACTTCCTACTACTATCGATTTCTTGATCTCCTCTCCTCTATCAAGATGTACCCAACTTTCTACATTTCTAACGGATAATTTTACCACAGATCCCCGTTTAATGGAATGTAATTTTGGAGATTGGGAAATGATGGCATGGGATGATATTCCTCGTGATGCTATGGATACATGGGGGAACGATTTTGTCTATCAGGCTCCTCCCAACGGAGAATCCCTACATCAGGTATATCAAAGAGTATTTGATGTTCACAAAGAACTTATCAAGCTACCTCATGCTAATGTAGTCATTATCGCCCACGCTTCTGTGGTAAGAATTTTTCATCATATTTATCAAAATATACCACTAGAAAACATCTTTGATGTAAAGGTCGACTATGGACAAGTATTCAGTTTTGCTTCTACAAAGTAAGATTCTGAACGATACATTCTTGATCGGAAGCTGCCTTGAAAATATGTGTACCACCATTTTCTGCAGTCGCATTTTTATAATAATATTTTGTGGTAAATCGAATATCTGTTGAAGTATTCAACTCGTAACGAATAGAGTTTAAAGAATTCGCACAACCAATTGGTGCATCAGTAAATTCTTTTAAATCGGAGATCGTCCCGACCAACTCCTCTTGATCAATAAAGATTCTATATACTTCTATTTTATCTAGGATATCCCCATTTCCACCTACTCTATTACTTCCGGCATAAAAGATCACATTCGTATAACGGCAGATACTGTTATCTCCACCTGTTATTTCGGAGTTTAAAGCATTGGGGTCTTTGCATGATTCTTTTTTGTTACATGATGATAAAATGCCGAACAAAATTAGAGTGAAGAACAATAGATTTTTCATCAGTTTGATTTTTAAAGAGAATGAGTTTATAAATAAACACCTTGTTTATTCATTTTTATAAGGGAAAATCAGTGATAAATTCCCTACATATTTCCTTAAAAATCTTACTTTTCAACGACTAGACCTATGATATGTATTGCTTATCTTTCTATTGAGTATCAATTATTCGGATGGTTAAAAATGCAATAACAATGAGTAAAGTTGGTAATATGACTCCAGTAATTGCATAGTATTTTAATAATGAAATATAGATACCTTTCAAATAATAAAATTCTTGAAAACCAAATAGATTAACTGTAAAATAAGTGCAAGCAACTAGTATCCCTAAAGTACCAATAATAAACCCAATGATGAGTAATAACTGTACTATTTTAGCCAATACTAATACAAACTTATAATTTATCTCTGTTTTTTGTCTTACTCTATTATTTGTTAAATACCCTCTTTCTGATAAAGTTGTTGGTTTCATAAATACTGATCATTGATAATGTACTCGTTCGATACAAAAAAGCGTAAAAAGTAGTTGAAAACTCTATTCTACCAATTAAGAAATGATTAAAATTAAACAGTGTAGTTCATAAAATATTCATTAGGTTATTAAATAAATAGTTCATGAATTGGATTCAAATAAAAAAAGCACTTCCATGACAGAAGTACTTTTTACAATTCATCATTCCAACCTAATTATTTGATACTCAATTTGTCGGTCTTATTTCAATTGGCATGGCCTAATGGAAAATATTCCATTAAACCATGCATTAAAGATGAATATCAAATAGTTAGAGGAGAGTTATATTAGTCTTTTAAAACTTTTCCAGAAACTTGAGCATTTCCGTTATTTAGCTTGATCATGTAGAATCCTTTAGGCATATCAGAAAGATCTACCTCAACTACATTTCCTGCATCTCTAATCACTTTAGAGAACATTAATTGTCCGATCAAGTTATGAACTTCTACTACTGTAGCTTCTGTACTGAATGTTGCTGGAAGCTGTACGAATACTTTACCTTTTGTAGGGTTAGGATAAATGTTTCCAACTAGCTCATTCATATCAATAGAAAGTGGAGCACCTACAACAGATACTTTTAGATTACTTTCTACTGTTAATCCTGATTCGTTCTCAGCAACAATTATTAATTCTGTATCCCCTACACTAGAAGCTAGAACAGTAAGATCTGTGCTATTTACCCAAGCTGCAGCATACTGATCGCTATTCTTCACGTAGTAAACCATTTCTTCACCATCTAGTGTTTCGAAATATTCTTCAAGAGAAATGGTTGTCTCAGCTTGAGGATTTAACTGTAGTTCTTCAAAATCTTTTACAACAATTGGAGCGACTTTTACGTCTTTTACTTCCACAGCAAAATCAATTACTCTTTTGGCTCCTAAAGTATCTTCAATCTCGAATGATGGGAAGTACTCACCACTCATAGTGTAAGAAGGTACCATAGTTACATATAAAGTATCATTACTCATTTCGAAATCGAAATCATCTGCATTTTCTGATGATGCTAAGAATAATGAGTCTGCTTCTTTATCAAACATTGGTAGGCTCCAAGTGATGCTATCTCCTTCATTCACTTCCAAAGCTGTATTTCCAACGAACATTGGAGCAGCATTGTACTTAATAAATGTTGGTACTTTCACTGTCTCTACTAGTGGTTGATTATGACCAATGTATAAGTAACCTTCGTAAGATCCAGTCTCGAATCTGTTCATTGCTGTAGTGATTTCTACATCTGCAGAAGCACCACTTTCTAAGGCACCGTTTCTTGGTGAAATATCTACCCACTCTTGTCCGTAAGCATCCATTGCTCTTAGCTTAATTGCGTAAGTGTAATAGAAGAATGTGCTCGATGACATCACTTCCCAATTCTTACCACCATCTAGCGTAACAAAGTATTTACCGATAGTTGAAGGTACATTGTAGTCAACTGGAATACGGAATTCTACATCTTCTGGAGCCATTACTCGAATAACAAATGTTTCTCCATCTTCGAAGAAAATTGGTTCATCTAAAGTGATGTTTTCCATCTCTCCAGTTAAAGAACTAGGATAGTACATTTGAGTTGCGATAACTTCTTGAGAAGTCGGTGTATCTCCTTTTAAGATCTCAAAAGTCCATGCCGATTCCGACTGTTTCACAAAGTAATTACTGATATGAGTTAAAGTAAATCCTTGTGTATTATTTACTTCAAATTTAGCGGCATAGTGAACATCAAAATCTGTAGATCCTAAATAACTCATTGGCGATTCTGTTGGGAAATCGTATGAAATTGAATCTGTAAATGCATGCTTTTCAACATGTGTTGTACGCATATTGTTCGATGCTACAGAAGGAGCAAACTCATAAGTATTCAACATTTTGAATGATTCAACAGTATTGTGATCAATCAATGTTGCTTCTTCTGGGAATTGAGTTTCTGATGTTGCTTTTGTTCGCATTGATTTTTCTACACCCCAACCGTATTTCGCAATACCAAGAGTTAATGCATAATCCAATACTTGCTCATCACCGTTATTAGAAACTACAAATTCGTGAACCGTTTCTTGTCCTTCATTTACTAAAAGGTCCAATGTATCTACTCTCATTGAAGTACCTAAATCGTAATCAAGTACAGCAGGTAGTACAGCATTGCCTTTTAATGGAAGTTCCAATTGATCTCCATTATCAAAATCTAGAATTAAGACATCGCTTACTTCTTCGTTTGTTAGAGCTGCATAAGATACTTCTAAAGTTAAGGCATCGAATGCTCCTAGTAACGTATCAATATCAAAATGGAAGGATTCATCATTCATTAGAGAAGCAGTCACATTTACAGGTAAACTACCTTCGTTTTTCACTACAAATGTTTTTGTTTCTTCAAAAGCTGTATCTTCCAAATAAACCAATTGAGTGAATTCTAAATCGCTTTCTTCGATAGATAAATCAGCTTCACCAGTAATGGTTAAAGTAACATCCGTCGTGATTCTTGGGTTAGAAGCATCGTTATTGTGTACAATCACTTCACCGTTATGTTCACCTACAGGAGTGTTATTTCCTACATACTGTAAATTGACAACTTCAGAAGATTTTGCTGGAACAGTAATGATTTTAGGTGCTTTAATTCTTAAAGTTTTTCCTAAAAGTTCCTTTCTGAAATCTGCATTTGTTTCCATGTATTGGAAAGCATAATCTCCTTCGATATTCTTCATACCGATATTTTGGTAAACAAATACATTTGGTAACGTCTTGTAAGCCATATCGATATCGCCATTTTTATGCAATACAATTTGAATAGATGTTATTGTTTCATTACCAAGCGAACCTGCACCTGCAGCTACGTTTTTCTCAAACTGAATGATTAATCTATCCTCTTTTTCGTACATAAAAATACCACTACCTTCTAAACTTGAAGGAACCATTTTCATCCAGAATGCCGAGATAATTCCTAAGTCAAGACCATTATAAATGCTACCTGTAGCAATGTTATAAGCTGGATATGGAGTATAAGTAAAATCGTATGCCTCAGTTTCAGGGTTGAAGCTAATTAAGGCTGCAATCGACATTTGGAAACGATCGTAATACTGACCATAGAATGGGAATTCGAAATTTTCGAATTCGTAAGCATACACAAACTCAGGATAGAACATTTCGTAAGAAACGTCTTTACCTACTTCAGAAATATCTTCCCAAATAAGTTCGTCATACATTTTGTACTCATAGCCAAAGCCATTGTCCGTACCATCGTAATCAAAAAACTCATCACCTGCCTGTGTCATCCATTTCGGAGTACTTAAGCTATAATGTAAATCAAGATCTTCCGATTCGTTATTGATCGTGAATGATGTTGATTCTCCATCCTCTCCGTAAGCAATTGTATTCGATGTAATAAATTCTGTTGTATTTACATCCACTGTTGGAGATGGAAGTGCCGATGCAGATAAATTGATTTCGAATGTTTCATCATTCATCGTAAATGGCAATACTCCCATTAATTCACCAATTGCAGCAAATTCAGCTTTGATGTTAAGATTTACTTTCCCATTCGGGCTTACTGATGAAGGAATATATCCACTCACTGTAAAACCTGCAGGAAGTTCTCCTAAAGCAAATGTTCCTTTAACATTACCTTTATTAGAAATTGTAACTGTTTTTGATAAAGTAATACCTTCCTTATATATAACACTACCAAAATCTACATCCGCATCATACTCAGCGATTACATCACCATGTAGTTCTACTTCGAATTTTACAGCTGTTTTACCACCATCGTGAGTAGCATATAGAGTAACCGATTTCTTATCTGAATAAGCAATCTCACCTTCAGTATCAACTGATACTTGTAATGTTACTGATTCTCCAATATCAAGTGTTGCTCTCGATGGAGTAATGTCGCTTACAAAACTTGTGTAACCATCATTTTCAATAGCATCAAAAACAAATTCTGTTGCTTGATCACCGTTATTTGTTAGTGTGAATTCTGCTGTAGCCGTTTCTCCAATTGTAACTGCATCATCATCTATCCAGCTAACAGTTGGCTGATCAGATTCCACTTTTGGTCCAATTATATGATTTACTGATAAAGGAATTGTTTCTGCTAAACCTGTAATTGATAATTCTGATTGAACATCAATAACTTGATCAGAACCCTTCGCACTAACGGTTATTTCTACTTGGGCACCCGGTTTTAATTCAGCAATTTCCGAAGGAGAAACTTCGAAAAAGTCATCTTCTGTTACTGAAAGCTGAATATTTTCTAATTCTGCTTTACCTTCATTTTTAATTATGAATTTAGTGTTCTCCGATTGATTTTCGAATAACGTTCCGAATGCTAATTCTTCAACATCACAAGTAAGTTCAGCAGTATTACCTGTTACAGTTACATAAATATTTTTTGCTAAAGGATATTGCATTGGGTTCTCATGTTGCCCCAAAATTTGAAGCTTATATGTACCGTTTTTCCAATCTCCTTTCTTAAGAGTAACATCTGTTGAAGCTATTTCACCATTTTCGATATCAGCATATCTATCACTGAATGAGACTAAGTCATTTTTCTTTTGGATCTCATAAGCTCTAATCTTAAACAAAGAGCCATGTGCAGCAGCATAATCTGTATAATAACCATGTGTCCCTTTTCTTGCATATGATATTCCTCTATCACTATATGATGCTTCATCTGCCCCTAATGGATAGAAAATACCTTGAGGTGCACCAATTGCAATCCAAAAAGTCTCACCTGCCTTTACTGTCTTTGGCCAGAAAGAAGTACTTACCCAGCCACCTCTTTGTTGATCTGATACATATAAGCTACTTGTTGCAACAGGTTGACCAAATGGTTGGTCTTCTCCTCCAATATACATTGCCACTGTAAATGGAACACTCAAGTACATCTCGTTGGAAAGAACGGCACTTACCATTCCAATTTCCATATCTCTTTCTGCTACGAACTTATTAGCATATTCCATTGCTGCACCAGAGTGACCTACCATAAACGTAGGAACTTCTTGTTCATCGTGATAGACAGAATCTATTTTTTTTGAATCCGATAAAATTGTAATTACTTCTTCTAGATCTGGAGTAGTTCCTTCATCAGGAATTTCAGAAAAAGGAATTTTAGCATATTCTTCTGAAGTAGAGAACGGAAGATTAGTATCTACACTTGCTGCTGCTGTTCTACCTACTGGATTTGATTCTACTGTATTATGCTCAAAGTCATTAATAGTAAAGACAATTCTACTAGGTACGGAACCATTATTTACAATAGCTATATTAGTTTTTGGAAGTTCAGCTGATGTCACATCGTAAGTCAAATGTGGTTCTTCATCAGAAACCCAAGATAGTAATGGAGTAGCTTGAGTTGAAATTTCAAATACTTCAGATAAAGGCGATTTATTTCCAAAATTATCTACTGCTTTTATGGCTATAGAATAAGTGCTAACCGGAGAAAGATGATCGATTTCATAATTAGCAAATGAGTTGCCTGTAATCGCATGGTAAGAAATCTTTTCAGCTGCATTTTCAAAAGCTTCATTATCCTCAAAAGTACCTTGAGCTAATAAAATCTCATACTTTTTAATAGTTAAGCCAAAATCATCTTTTACAAAACTCCATCCTATTCTTGTAGATGTTGAATAAACATATTGGAAACCCCAATCTGAAACTACAGGAGGTAATGCTCCCTCATCCTTCACTAACGAAGCATAGGCATCTAAACGACCCTTACCAATTTTACCTACAAAAGTAGGGTTAAGGTGATCTATATTCTTCGAATGGTTAATCAAACGATCTTTTACTTGATCTGCTGTAATATTGTAAGCATTGTTAGAGGCAATCAATGCTGCTACACCTGCTACGTGAGGTGCCGCCATTGAAGTACCTGAAATCGCCTCGTATCTACCATCAGGAAAAGTAGAGTAAATGTTCGAACCTGGAGCTGCAATATCAATGGTCTCATTCCAATAAGATGAGATCGCTTTTTTATCGTTGTTATCAGTGTTAGCAACACTAACTACTTCTTCCATATTCGATGGATAAGATGTAGCAGGACGAGTATATACATTCGTAATTGCACCATAGTTACCTGCTGCAAAAATGACTACACCACCTTGTACAGGACCTGTGTAATTACCTTCTTTGTCTTTACCACCGTTTTCTACGAAGTAACGAATGGTTGCTTTTTGTAATTCCGATTCTCCGCCAGAACCCCAAGAGTTGTTGGTAATTACCGCACCCATATCGGCTGCATAGATAAATGCTTCTTCGAAACCTCCATAAGTAGGTGCTCCTAAATAATCAGAGAATACTTGAAGTGACATCATTCTAACACCATCTTCTGGCTTGGATCCACCAGCTACACCAGATACTCCGATACCGTTATTATTTTCTGCTGCAATTGTACCTGCTACGTGTGTACCGTGTTCGTGAGGAATGATTGTCGGCATATTATCCGCATAATTCCAACCATAGTAATCGTCTACATAACCGTTACCATCGTCGTCTATACCGTTACCGGGGATCTCTCCTGTATTGATCCATAATCTATTTTTTAGATCGGGGTGGTTCACATCGATACCACCGTCAATTACACCAACAACAACATCCGGCTTACCTGTTTCGATCTCCCAAGCTTTCAATAAATTAATATCTGCTCCTGGAGTACCGTAATCTTGACCGAAGTTATCATAGTGCCATTGGTTTCTGAAAAAAGGATCGTTTGGTGGGTTCAACGCTTCAGCCAAGATGTTATGTGTACTTCTTGGTTCAGCAAATTCCACCATATCCAATGCTGAATATGCTGCGACTAATTCTTGTACTTCGTTTAAAGAATCAGTCTCGATTTCGTACCACTGATGGAAACCATAGGCACGGTGTCTTGCTTCGAATTTACCCGCATCACGGAAAACTCTATTAATTCTTTTTGCCTGAAACTTATCATTTAACTGATCGAAGTTTCTGAAACCTGTTGAATTTAACGGAAGTTCATTTTCGGTGATCTTAGCGACTTGTTGTTCTAAGAATTGAACATCACTTGGTTTGATTTTAATACGAATTACCCCTTTGGTAAATTCTTGTTTGTCTTGCGCATAAAGTGAAGTTTGGAAAGTTAGAAAACACAAAAGTGCCGTCAAACTCCACCAGCGTGTAGTTCGCGTAAAAAGATGTTTCATTTTTAATAATCAAGATGAATTGGTTGCAAAAAAGTCAAATAAAACGTGTTATAATTTTGACAATAAGTCGCCATTATAAGCTAGTCCTTATATAATAGTAAGCATTATAGAGTCAAGTAGTTTAAGAGATTAGTCTTAGTTGAGATGAAGAAATGATGTCTGTAATACTAGCACACAATTAGCATTAGAGAATAGTTTAAATGTAGTCTGCCTTCTCCCAATATAGCTGAAACAAATCGTACATAGATGTTGCAAAATCCTTATCGTCTACTGTAAGTGCCATGTTTAATGATAATCCGTTACCTCCATGTAAAAGAATTAGAACATATTGAAAATCTACCATAAGCATTTTAAAAGGCAAGGATTCGATCATTTTCACATCTTCTCCTTTTGATTTAAAATAATTAGCCAATCGCTTAATATTGGTTTCATTTTCTCCTTTCGGAAGTTCATAAATCCCTTTAAATTCTACGCCATTATTAATGGATTCCTCCTCGGATGGATTTACATTTTCAAGCTCTTCGATGTTGACAGTATAAGGGGCTTTTGAAAAGCCTACACCTATTTTTTTCGCCATTCGGAATAAGCGGTAATACTCTTCCAGAATTTCTTTTGGATTGGTAATAGTTCGAAAGACTGAAGTAGTATTTGACTTAGTTTGTAAAAATTTTTCTTCTAGTTCGTTACTTAATTTTTGTAATGCTTTTTCTTTTTGAATGTATTCGTCTCTTACTCTATTGAACGCTGAATTCGGAGAGTTGAGCGCGTAAATTTTAGGACGATCTTTTACTAATCTACAAAAGCCTTTATCAGTAAGCGTATCCATAAATGCATACAACTTAGAAGTTGGTATTGATGTAAGCCTTGAAATATCGGTTACCGATAATTCTCCTTTCTCTAATAAGAGCTTATAGATCTTTAATTCTTGTTGAGAGAAACCTATGTTGATTAGTAATTCGTCCATAACTACTACCAAAAGTAGTACTAAGTAGAAAAGTATGCAAATTTTCTTTTGATTAATTTAACAATGCACACAATTTTTATCATTGCAAATTCAATCAACCAACACATAAAACACTGTTTTACTGCGCTTTAATAATAATTTATTGAATTGACACATCATTTTTGAAAATTATGAATGATTCATTTTTTTAAAAGACTACTTTTAAACATTAACTAAAATTTCCACTCATATTAAAAAATAAGGCAGTATCTTTCGGCTTCAATTTTAGTAGAACGATATGACAGAAGAGGACAAACAGCCGTTAAGTGAGCAACAGATTGATGAATGCATCAAAATATTGCAGACACTATCCGCTGATGCAGTACAACTGTATGACTTGAGTGAAGAAAAACGTGTTGCCCTAATTAAAGCGGCAGGTCAATTAAGTAGACCTAACCGTGAAGAGTTTGGTAAGCGTAAAAAAGATATAAAGAAAGCTGCCAAAAGAAAGGAGCAAGAGAGAAACAAACACGCTAGAAAATCTACTGGTATTCGTAGTGCTCGTGAAGCAAGTGTTTTTGTGGCTCCTCGAATTTTGGAGAACATGGAAATTCCAGATACTCCTGAATTAACTTCTCCTAGAAACTGCTACGTTTGTAAAACTGAGTACACAAAACTACATCATTTCTACGATCAAATGTGTCCAAAGTGTGGTGATTACAACTATGCAAAACGTTTCCAAAGTGCCGACCTTACAGGTCAGGTAGCAGTAGTGACGGGCTCTCGATTAAAAATCGGATACCATATCACTTTAATTCTTTTGAGAGCAGGTGCTACAGTAGTGGCTACGACTCGTTTCCCTGTGGATTCGGCAGAACGTTTCTCTAAGGAGCCTGATTTCAAAGAATGGGGTCATCGCTTAAAGATTCATGGATTGGATTTACGTCATATCCCATCAGTTGAAATCTTCTGTAACTTTATCGAGCAACAATACGATCGCTTGGATATTCTGATCAACAATGCCGCTCAAACGGTAAGGAGACCTGCTGGTTTCTACGAGCATTTGATGGCCGGAGAAGAGCAACCGTTCGAAGCATTATCAGCTTCAGCTCAAAGCGTATTGAAAGATCATATCTACTGTCTAACGGAACTTTCGGAATTATCACAAACAAGTGAAAGTGCTAAAAATGGTCGTCTTCCTGTAAAATGGAGTACTTCTGAAGCGGGTATCGGCTTAAGAGCATCGGCTCAACTTTCGCAAATTCCTTATAGCTTCGATAACAGTATCGCTACGAAAGAGGTATTCCCTGTAGGTAAACTAGATGCCGATTTACAACAAGTCGATCTAAGAAAAACCAACTCATGGAGACTTCGTTTAGGGGAGATCGAAACACCAGAAATGGTCGAAGTACAATTGGTCAACTCTATCGCTCCTTTCGTCTTGTGTAACCGTCTTTCTAAATTGATGGAAAAGGATTACACTGGTAAGAAACACATCATCAACGTGTCGGCGATGGAGGGTAAATTCCACCGTTTCCATAAAGAAGACCGTCACCCTCACACCAATATGGCGAAAGCGGCCTTGAACATGATGACGCACACATCTGCAGGTTCTTTGGCTAAAAAAGGTATTTTCATGAATGCTGTGGATACGGGTTGGGTAACTGATGAAGACCCGGTACACTTATCACAGAAAAAAGAAGAATTACACGATTTCCAACCTCCTTTGGATATCGTCGATGGTGCGGCAAGAGTGCTTGATCCGCTGATCGATGGTATTAATACAGGAAAACATTGGTCGGGTAAATTCTTGAAAGATTATATGCCGATTGATTGGTAATGCCGATTGATTGGTAATGCCGATTGATTGTTGGATGGTCCCCAATCTGAAACTTGTGTTTTGGGTTGGGGATTTTTTTATGTGCGTACCTTGAATTGATCTAATACCCAGGGTTGAAACCCTGGGCTAGTGATAATTATATCCGCAAAGACTAAAGTCTTTACGAATTTAGACGTGGAATCCATACGTTCATTTCGTTTTGCACCCAATTAGTGAAATGTTAGCTAATAAAAATTTTGGACAAGTAAAGGCTTATTTTGCTAATCAATTTTACACTTGATAATATCAAACAGAGATTATATTTCTCAAAATAAGGTAAACTTTATAATCGGAAATTCTGTCAAGAGCTATTTTTTTCGTAATTCTAAATTCACATCTTTTGGTTTTCTGTAAAAAAAAGTAACTTGCACGCTTTCCAAAAGCTTTCAATAAAAGGACTTTTTTAGCTGGTATTAAAAACTAATTATTAAAACAAATTTTCAATAAAATGAAAAAAATCAATTTTTTACTCCTCTTTGTATCATTTGCCTTCATTTATTTTGGCTGTTCAGAAAGCGAGGTAGATCCTCCTCAAACTGAAGACACAGAAACTGAAGATACAGAAATTGAGGACTTTATCACTGCTTTTTATGTAGTAAATGAATTCGTTGATGACACAACAAAGAATGAAATATTTACAGGTGCTGTTGACAATGACACAAAAAATATCGACTTAGAAATTAAATCATTAGATTCTATAGGATATAAAGTGGTTGTTGAATTAGCTGATAGTAGCGTATCTGTTATCAGTACATTGGATGAAACCACAGACTTTTCTCAACCTGAATTAGAGTTCAAAGTTGGGTATAATGGAGATGAATATCCTTATACGATAAGTACTAACTTTACGAGAATTCCTGTAGTGAGCCTTGTAAAAGATTTTTATTTGGTAAATGGTACCGATACCGTTTTTTCTGAAATAAATACTGAAGATGATATAGTTACTTTATATTTTAAGGAGTATGAAACCATTGGGTTAGAAGCTGAAATAGAATTATTGGAAGGGACTAAAGTTGTTACGGAATTAACATCCTCCACAGATTATGACTCTCTTCAAAACAGTGAAATAATTATAGAATATAATAACACTCAATATTCATTGAAATACAAAGTGGAAAAATTATTTTCTAAAAGAGCATATCACAGCAGTGTAGTGTTTGATAATGAAATTTATGTGATTGGAGGGACTGATGGAAATCGTTTAAATGATGTTTGGAAGTCCTCGGATGGTGGAAAGAGTTGGGTAGAGGTAACTTCATCAGCTCCATTTACTGAAAGGTATACTCACAGCAACGTGGTGTTAGGTAATGATATCTATGTTATTGGTGGGGCTAGTGAAGGACGTTTAAATGATGTTTGGAAGTCCTCGGATGGTGGAAAGAGTTGGGTAGAGGTGACGTCATCAGCTCCATTTACTAAAAGAGCTGACCAAAGCAGCTTAGTATTGAATAACGAAATTTATGTAATCGGTGGGTATGATGGAACACGTTTAAATGATGTTTGGAAGTCTTCAGATGACGGAAAGAGTTGGGTAGAGGTAACTTCATCAGCTCCATTTACTGAAAGGTCTAGTCACAACAGCGTGGTGTTAGGTGATGATATCTATGTGATCGGTGGGTATTATGAAAATTACAATCGTTTAAATGATGTTTGGAAGTCTTCAGATGGCGGAAAGAGTTGGGTAGAGGCAACGTCCTCGGCTCCATTTACTAAAAGATCTGGTCACAGCTGTGTAGTGTTAGGTGATGATATTTATGTAATTGGAGGGTCTGATGAAAATTACAATCGCTTAAATGATGTTTGGAAGTCCTCGGATGGTGGAAAGAGTTGGGTAGAGGTGACGTCATCAGCTACATTTACTAAAAGAACTGACCACAGCAGTTTAGTGTTGGATAACGAAATTTATGTTATTGGCGGGGATAATGGTTATGGTAAATTAAATGATGTTTGGAAGTCCTCGGATGGTGGAAAGAATTGGGTAGAAGTATCAAATTTTAAATAAGAAAGTTACTAGATTATCAATTACTTACGTGATTTATACTATTAGATATATAAAGAAAGGATTAGGTTAAAACTTAATCCTTTCTTTGTATATAGAGATTAATTCATTCAAGATTCCACATTATAATCTGTGAGTTTAGAAAAGTGTTCTCAAATCAGATCTAAAAAACTAAAGACATTGCAGGTTTAGTTGTGGAATCATACATTCATTCCGTATTGTATTGAACTAAGACCCAGCAGGGTTGAAACCCTGGGCTGGTGATAATTTTATCCGCAATGACTAAAGTCTTTACGAATTTAGACGTGGAATCCATACGTTCATTCCGTCTTGCACCCAATTAGTTAACACTTTAGTGTTGACTAATATAATTATCACCAGCCTAGGACTTGAGTCCTGGGCATATAAATAGGATTATTAGTTTTTAATCGGCTTCCTATACTGCGTCGGCGTCTGCCCAAACTGCTTCTTAAACGACTTCCTAAAATACTGAGGATCATTAAATCCCACCTCATAAGCAATTTCAGAGATGTTCAGATCAGAAGTTTTCAAAAGGTCCAATGCTTTCTGCAGACGAATATTTCTCACAAATTCCACCGGAGGCATTCCGGTCTCGGTTTTCATTTTTCGATAAAGTTGAATATTACTCATGTCCAACTCCTTCGCCAATTCTGGTATCGAAAATTCTACCTCTGATAGGTTTTTCTCAATGATGATTCTCACCTGATCTTCAAAAGAAATTTCTACTTTCTTAGGAGCCGCTTTCTTCTTCTTAGTTTCCTTCGTATCCAGCACCATAATATTTGATCTAGCCTTCAGCAACTGATGCACCCTTACATCCATATGTTTCGGCGAGAACGGTTTGGCAATAAAAGAATCTGATCCCGATTCTAAGGCTTTTATTCGCTCTTGCGTATCCGGATTTGAAGAAAGTAAGATCACAGGTGTATGTTTGGTCTTCTCTCCCAACTTAATTTTTTCTGTAAGTTGAAGCCCATCCATTCCCTCTAAATAGATTTCAGAAATAACCAAAGACGGATAGTATTTTAAGACCTTCTCATACGCCTCCAATCCGTTTTCAGCAAACATGATTTTGTACTCTTTCTCTAGAATACTACCTATATATTCTTGTATTTCTTTTGATTTTTCAACGATCAAAATCAATTCTTCTTTTTCGACTTTTTCGGCCTCTACCTTTTTCTCATCAGGTGAATCAAACTGTAGTTTTTCAGTATTCGAATACAATAACTTTGATACCAATTCAGCCGATTCGTTCTCTTTTTCCTCTAATGAGTAGAAGTCTTCATCCGATGGAATCAAAAGTGTAAATTTAGAACCAAGTGATACTTCACTTTCTACATAAATAATTCCTTTCATCACCTCAATAATTGATTTAGCGAAAGCCAAACCAATACCAGAACCAGCATCGTTTTTCGTTTTCACCTGATAAAAACGATCAAAAATACTTTCCAAATCTTCCTTCTTGATACCAATACCAGAATCTTTCACTTCGATTCTTAAATATTGTCTCGCATATTTATCAGGTTGATTGCCCTTGTACCCCACAAACTTGGCTTGAATTTCCTCAAAAGAAACTGTAGATGTCGTTACCCAAACACCTCCATTCTCTACATTGTATTTAAAGGCATTGGATAGAATGTTATACAAGACCGCTTCAAACATCACTTTATCAATAAATACAGAAGGTTGAAGTTGTTCTGAATAATTGATAGAATAATTTACATTACGCTTTTTCGCTACATGTTTAAAAGCATCAGTAGCGTCCTTAATCAGTAAATTTGATTCTTCTTGCTTGATATTTAAACGCATTTGTCCGTGCTGACTCTTGGTTAAAAACATCAGCTGATCGGTTAAACGGAGTAAACGTTGAGCATTTCTAAAGGCAATTCCTAAAGGTTCTTGCAATTCGGTTTGCACTTTATTGTTTTTGGCAATTTGCTCGATTGGTCCTAAAACTAGGGTAAGCGGAGTTCTTAATTCGTGAGATAAATTAGTGAAGAAATTGACTTTACGTTCATACTCAATCCTTTCATCTCTCATTTTAAGGTGTTCATATTTTTCTTCGTTGGCTTTGTGTACCCTACGTCTCCACCACACCATTACAAAGAGTATAATAGCCAATAAAAGAATAGCATAAACCACATAGGCATAAATCGATTTATACCAAATTGGAGTAATCGTGATATCGATAGATTTTACTTGATCACTCCATTTCCCATCTACATTCGAAGCTTTCACTTGGAAGGTATATTTTCCGGGCATCAAACCATTATACCTTACTACATGATTTTCACCCGTTGTTTCCTTCCAATCCTGATCAACTCCTTGAAGTTTATACTTAAAATTCTTCTTATCTCCCTTTGTGTAATTCAAAGTAGCCAAATAAAAAGAGAAAGAGTTTTGATCGTGATTCAATTGTAGTTTTGCTTTATTTTGAATCACATCATCTAATAAGATGTTCGTATCCACTTTTTCTCCTGGATGAATGTGTTCTCCATTTAAATAGAACATAGAGATTATTGGAAAAACATCATAAGGTGATAAACTGAAATTCTCAATGTTTAAAATATCGATCCCTTTTTCTCCTCCAAAGAGAATATTTCCTTTTGAGGTGATTTTCTTGGAGTTATTGTAAAAGCGTTCATTGGCTAAACCATCTTCTGTACTGAAACTGAAGAAGCCTTTATCATTCCACTGAAAAGCATAGGTTAAGGTGGTCCCCCAAATTGTATTATCAGCAGATTTCTCTAAACTACTGATGGTTGCTTTTAGTAATCTATTCGGTATATTCTTTTGAGAAAAATGATCTCGATCTCTCAGAAATTCAAATAAACCATTTTCTGTAGCCACCAATAATGTCTGATGATCCTTCTCTACTATATCAGCTATAAGAGAAGTGTTCATAGTAGGTGTTTTTACATTAAATTGTGATACATTGGTTACTTTATAATCCTCAGTATAATTTATTTTCCACAAGCCTTCTCCTCTTGTTCCTAACCAAATTTCCCCTTTGGCCACTGGAAAAATCTTGACAATAGGTACATTAAACAACTCCCTTACTTTTCCAGAATTTAAAGAAACAAACTTATCTTTAGAAGCATCAAAATAGGCTAAACCAGCATCCCAGCAGCCAATCCAAAAAGTATCGTCGTAATTACTCTTCACCATCGACATCACATAAGGGTTGATAATCTTATCTGACAATTGGTATTCCTTCTTTATGCGTGCTGTTTTTTCATCTAAAATATAAATGCCTTTTCCGACAGTACTTACCCAAACGTTATTATCGAAATATCTGATTTGTGAGATTTGCTCGAAACGGTGTGGGTGTTGAACATAAACACCTGTACCATCTTCGTTTTCTGATGCCTCATAAAACAGTTTTCCGTTGATGGTCCCTGCCCAAACAACACCATTATGTTCTTCAATGGTGACAACTGGATCAATCTCTTTATTGAGTAAAGGTCGAATTGGTTTTTTGTACAAATCTAAGGTATATACTCCAAAGTGAGTCCCTACCCAAAGTACTCCACTTCTATCTTCAAAGATCGTAGAGAAGCCACTTTTAGCATCAAATTCTTTGGACTTCTTTAATTTCTTCTCTTTCAAATCTATGGTAAATACATCATTTGATGTCATAAACCACAGCGTATTTTTCTTAGAAGGGGATGGAGTTAAAGATGACTTTTTATTGTTGATCAGATGAGTGACAAACTCTCCTTTCAATTCTGTATTTTCAAAACGAGTGGTGAAAATTCCTTGTTTATTTGAACACCAAATTTCATTTTCTTCCGTCTGAAAAATGGAATACACTCCTTTATAATCCGTTCCTTCCAGCAATGAAATTTCTTCGGTTTTAATATCCATACAAGCCAACCCTTGCATCGTACCAAACCAAACGAATCCATTTTTATCGTAATGCACAGAAACAACCAAGTCTTGGAAAACCTGAATATCGAATAAGTCACCAAAATCTCTTTGGGTATAAGCTTTGAATAATTTCTCGTTGATGTTGTAGTAGGCTAAACCATTCCCTTGTGTACCAATCCAAATATTACCTAAATTATCTTCATCAAAAGAAGTAATACGCTTGATGTTTAACGTTCTTGCAGACTCAGAATCTTGAGTTAAATGTTGAAAGGAATCTGTCTTCTTATCGTAAATAAAAATGCCATTATTATCAGTACCAATCCATATCTTGCCATTGGAATGTTCCATAATAGCAGAGATCTTTTTGTCCAATAATGGTTGATAATTTCTTTCACCAAATACCGTTAATTCATACCCATCGTACTTGTATAAACCATCCCAAGTTGCAAACCACATGTATCCTTCTTTGTCTTGAAGTATATTGGTCACAGAACCCGAAAAATTAGGTAATTTATTTGGAGTACAATAGGCTAAAATTGAACATAACAAGAACAGATAAGTTAGTATATACTTGAAAAATTTAGCCATAAATCGTAGTGTTCGTCTTATTTATTTCATACAAAATAATACTTGCAAAATACAAAATTATCCTATCAATAAGAAGACGAAAAATCACTTATTTAGGGCAAATGAAAGGTTTTCAATGATTTTCTTCATTTTCTAATCAAGAAAATCTACACTATAGTCCACTTCTTTTTAGGGGGCATCAATTATTAGAAAAAGAATGCGAGACCTTCGCCCCGCATTCAAAAGTAAAGTTGGAATTTATCTCACTCTTAGTCGTAAATTTTTCACGCCATTAAGAGTGTAAACTTTCACTAAATAAATACCTGAACCTAATTCTGATATATCTATATTTTTTTGGTTTGAACTGATTAAAGCAACACCCTTCATATCATAGATTGTTAGCGATTGGAAGTGATCCGATTTCACAGTAAATGCTGTGGTTGCCGGGTTGGGATAAAGGACAACTTCGGCTAGAGTTTCACTCGGTTCAATGGATACCACTCTAGTATTTGATACACCACCCGTGCTTAAGTAATCAAAGTACATATATCCCCAATGCTTTGTGATCGTTAGCGTGTTATTCCCCTCCACAAGATCAACGGTCAGCGATTTTTCTAACCATGTATTTATTGGGCCATCAAAAGGAATACTGCCAAGAGAATTTCCGTTCAGACTTACATACTGATCCTTACTTCCATAAGGTAATAAATAGCCAATTTTTATGGTTTGTGTTCCAGCAGATACCGCATTAAATGTCCAAGAAATAGTACCATTTCCTTCCATATTCACGTAAGCACCCTCACTTGCTGTAGCATCTGAAGCAACTGTAACAGAAGTTAAAGCAGCATTTTCGGCTTCAAAAATTTGAGGTCCAAAACTACCATCATCAACAATAACCCTTACATTATCTGTACTGCTCACCCCAAGGTTATTGGTGACCGTTAATGTAATCGTATGAATTCCCACACCTAAAGGAACATTTGCAGTTGCTCCAGAAGCAAGAGACACTCCATTTTCACTCCACTCGTAAGAAGTAATAGTTTGTTCAGAATCTGTGGAAGCGGTACCATCTAATGTGATCGTTTCCACTCCGTCTCCATCGCTATCGCTTACAAATTGATCTTCTCCCGCATTGGCTGATATCGATTTTGGTACATCTCCGTATACCTCAAACTCATAAATAGAATGTCCCCACTCAATGGCTCTTTGTTTACCATACATTCTGATATGTTTCGCGTTGACAGCAGGGAAAGTGATAATATCTTCACCACCTCTGCCATCGTTATTGGTATATACAGTGTTCCAAGACACAGCATCTTGCGATACCTGAATTTCGTACTGAGAACTGTAAGATCCTTCCCAATATAGCCTCACTTCATTCACTGAATATTCCTGATCGAAGGCAATGGCAATCCAACTTGGATCTACGTACAAACTCGACCATCTTGTTAATTGATCTCCATCATTTACACTAGCAGCAGTATTTGGACCTTCTTCTACAGAAGATGCTGAAGTTGACTGATATAAAGCAAGATTTCCTGTCCCCGGTTCTTTGACGCTGACGATGAAATCATACGATCTAGAAGTCGCAGGTGTTCCCGAATCTGTTGCTGTAATGCTGACCGTCACATCTCCCGTGGCTTCCTCGGCAAATGCCAAAGATAAAAAGCCGTTAATCACTGATGGAATCACTACGTTTTGAGGAGAAGTTTCCACAGAAAATTGTAATGCGGTGCCTTCTGGATCTGAAAATACAGTGTTTAAATCAACATAATTAACTAACGGGTTTGAGTTTTTATCGATTCTGAAATTATTGATTTCACCAATTAGCGTTGGTCTATGGTTTCTATCTGGATCAATAGCAATTTCAGGATAACCATCAATCGTTTTGATGCCATCAAGCATATCATCTCTATGCATTTCATCTGTGTTATCTCCGTCGTCGTACGTTCTGTACTGCCATCCCCAAGCACCTGCATATCCATTGTTATATAAAATGGGAAACAAATCTTCTTTGGCAATTGATCCGGGTTGGTTTTCCACATAAAACTCACCGATCACCAAAGGTTTATCAAGTTCCCAATGGGAAGCAGGATGTACAAAAGGAGAATAAGTAGTGCCAGCCCAACTGTAATAATGCACCTGATAGTAATCCAAAATACCATCTGCATCTCCACCTGCCGCGATCAGTTCTGCATCTGAATAATAGTTTTTTTCTACTCCTGAGAAAATATCGGAATTTGCTTTAAACGACCAAGAACCGTTGGTAACCAACGCAGCAGGATCTGCTCTATGGATAGCACCCGAAAGTCTATTGACAAATCTCTGAATCACAGACATCGGAACATGATCCGTAAAGTCCCAACCAAATTCGTTACTCATTCCTTCGGGCTCATTGAAAACCTCCCACGATAATAATGCTTCGTGGTCTTTCAAACCATTCACCATCGGTATCAAAGCATTGTTGATGTAAGCATCAATATTTTCTTCTTCTTCCAATAGTTTTCTAGCTCTTTGAGATACCTCGATGGGATAATCTCTTGTGTTCAACATATCAAACGACCATAAACATAGATTCAATACCACATTGTGATCATAGGCAATATCCAAAACATCTCTCAAATCTTGAATCATCGATGGTTCAAGTCCTGAAGTGTAGCCGTTGGCATCTAACTCAGGGTTGTTGGCTCCATTGATATGCACCCAAAGTCTCATCGAGTTTCCGCCTCTAGTGGCAAAATCAGAAATGGCTTGCTCGAAGTAATCCAGATTAGTGGTTTTTTCACCGAAGTCATTGGCAAAATTGTACCATGCTAAATTTCCTCCCGATAAGAAAACCGACTGATCACCCACCCCAATTCTATTCATTTGGGTGGTATTAAAAGGTTGAACAATCACAAGTACAGTTGTGCTTCCTTTTGCTCCTTGATCATCGGTAACAGTAAGTTCAATGTTGTGTGTTCCCACTGCAAAATCTTCTGTAATTGTTTCTCCTGTACCTAATTCGATACCGTCCTCAGACCACACAAACGATACAATTGTACCGTCTGCTGTACTACCACTCCCATCCAAAGTAATCGATTCTACACCGTCTCCATCTGTATCAATGACTGTTTGGTTTGCACCTGCATTGGCAATAGGATTACCCGGAGTAGGATTTTCTCCACCACCCGATCCATCTGGAACACATTTATAGGTGGGCCATCCTTCGCATACATATCCTGGAGGACAGTGATCATTAGAAGAGCAACTAATTTCAGAATTAGTGTTTTGAGCTTGTATCAAAGAGATACTTGACCCGCAAAGAAAAAGTGTTAGCGTTAACACCTTTAGGATGCTATACATCCTGTTCGACTCATACATCATAGTAAAAAAATATTAGTAATAATTCGAAACAAAACTCTGCAGATCAACCGCCCAAAAGGTGTATTTTTTTAATGAAATGGGAGACTTTTAAAAAAGTACACCTAAAAAAATAGAGCCACATAATTTATGCGACTCTATCATCAACTGAAATGAAATGTTATTCTCTAACTGTTCAATACTTGTCCAATTGTGTTTAGTTTATTATGAAATTTTCGATATTGAGTTGGGGTCATTTTATTTGATTTTCGAAAGGATTTACTAAAATATTTTGGATCAGAATAGCCTATTTTGTAGGCAATTTCTGAGATGTTTAAAGTGGTGGTTTCCAATAATTCTTTGGCCTTTCGTATTCTTTCCTTTTTAATGTAATCGACTACCGTTGTTCCCTTTGTGTTTTTGAAAATGTTCAGTAAAACGGGTCGACTTACCCCAATCTCTTTTTCGATATCACTTACACTTAGGTGGGCATCAAATAGCCTCCCTTGTATTAATTCTTCTACTTTTTTAAGGATGATGACTTCCTTTTCCACTTTTTCCTTTTTGACAAAAGCAGTTACATTTTCGTTATGTCTATCAGGTATTTCAAACTTATACCTTGATGCTACCCCTAAGCATAATATCAGCAGGAGAATGATTAACTGATAGATATTTATTTCGCTGGTTTCCATTACTTTTAGTTCCATCATTCCAAAAAGCACCGATAGTACTAACATGGAAAATAGAAATAAGTTCGTAGGTCGAAATAGTAGATTTGATATAGCTAGTAGATTTCGTTTCATACTCTTGATTTTTAGTTTACCTAATTTGATATCTGAAACAGACATCCATTTTATTTAAATGTTAGTAATGCCCTTCCTGAGTGAAGGAGGAAGGGCAAGCAGGGTTTCTCCAAACTAATAGGAGATATTTATGGTATATTCTGTCTTTTCTTCCAAGCCAGAAAGTACTTGTTTACTACTTAAAATAGTACCATACATTTCTTCGATGGTCGTTTCCAAGACTATAGCAGATCGCTCTACGTACACTTTGTTACTTGTAGAAGCATCGATCGTTACTTTATCGTGGGCGGTATGGATTTCTGTAGCGTAAGACTTTGCATCATTTTTCACTTTATCATCAAATACTATGGTGAGTAGCATATGTTTTAAAGTGCAGGTTACGCTAACGTCTGTGGTCTTCCCACTTTCAATGATAAAATCATTTTCTCCATAATAATAAGGAGCATCAAAAGTGATGAACGGCATTTCCTCTTGGTTGAAAATCTGTACTTGATACTCGCCTACGGCTAATGATATACTTTCTGGAGCATCAGATAATTTCTCAAAAGAAAGCACTGTTTCTCCTTCTGTATTTTTTATTATAACTCCATAATCGTCCGCACTTTCTGATGTTCGTTGGTTAGAAGAAGTATGTAAAACCAACTGTCCTGTGGCTACCTTTTCGGCCTCATCTTCTGATGTCGTACAGCTAATAATCAATAACCCGATCAACGCTGCAATGATATTTCTATTCCAATGTTTCATTCTCTTGATTAGTTAATTACTGATACTTTTTTCGCTGTATTTTTTAGACCATTCACATCGTTCACGATGCCACTTCCCCAATCGGATAAAGTGGTTCCTTCCCAATCGGTCGATAGATCGAGGTATTCTACACCTCCCGAATTTCCTTTCCAAGACCAAGCGTACCAACCTAATCCTAAACGTTCGCATTCCGATAAAATATGTGTATATGGAATCTGAATCGGGTTATCTGCCGTTCCACCATGTTGGAAACCAAATTCTCCCACAATAAGAGGTAACTTCATATCGACTGCCTTTTCTAAGTTGGTCGTAATTGTCGATTCGTTTCTATAATTCTCGTACATGTGCACCGAGAATAAGATATTTTTCTGAGGGTCGTGATTTAAGATTTCCTGACCATAATCGAAGATAGGTGTCATGTCTTGTCCCCATCCGCTTCCGTCGATAACGATCGTATGTTTTAAACCTGCATTTCGCATCATAGTGATGGCCTCTATGTAAGCATCTCTATAAATCGTATCCTTTCCACTCCATTCGTTGGCGATGTTTATCAGAAGCACACTTTCGTATTCTTTCATGACTGAAAGGATATCTGGACGAACATAGAATTCGGCCATTTTTAGAAGGTTTTCTTTGCTTTCATCACCAGTTACATCATGCAATTCGATCATTGGCACCAAACCTAAACGTAAAGCTTCATCGAACATACGTTTTAAGGTCGTCGCCTCCTCAATGTCACTCCAGCTATTCGACTGATAGTTGGTTTGCCATACCATTCTCACAGAGTTTGAATAATAAGCCGCGATTGGAGAAAGCGCATCGAAAGCATAATGTCTATTGCCGCTATCAAACCAGAAATGGGCATTGTTGACTCCTCTTGGAATGAATTCCATACCATTAGAATCATATAATTTTCCTTCCTTGATAAAGAAACCAATAGACGTATTGTAATCCGGTCGAGCCTCTCCTTGAATTGGAGTCACGATAATCGAATGCTCCCCACCATCCACTAAAGAAGTATCGACAGTTACGACAATTTTTCCAGAACCGCTTTCTACATCTACAGTGACTTTGTAGTGGGTTTGAGGTTGGATATTTTCAATCACAAACTCCACATTCTGCAATGCAGCACCTGTTCCAACGGTCGACTTTACCGTCAGATTCCCACTCGCTCTAAAGTAGGCTGCTCTCGTTTCTTCTTTCTCAAAACTCAATTCTCCAAAAGAAGATTTTACAATAGATGAGTAATCGCTAAACTGATTTTTTACTAAATCGCTATACTCCACCGTCACCTTCGTATTCTGAAGTTTACACTCCAAAGTGGTCGAAGTAAGTTGAGCAGTCTCAATGGCAAAATCATCTGATGTACCTCCATATTGAGGGTCTTCGAATCCAAATTGATTGGTCGAATTACTCGAACCCACTGCTTTATACACTCCAGATGTCAATTCAATTTCCTCTGGAATACTCGATGATGAAGCGTATTCTTCTACGGTTTGACCATCGCTATCTACAATGGAAATTTTCACATCATTTGTCGATAATTTTCTGGCATTGGCCACTTCATCCACCGACTGATTGATGTTGACAGTCAAAGACAATTTTCCCTTTCCTCCCTCTTCTTCCACTAATGGAGAATCGTTCGAAGAACATCCTGTTATACAAAAAAGTAACAGTAGTAAGTTAGTAATCATGTTTAATTTCATAGTCATAATTGTAGTGAATCCTATACTAGAAGGTGACTATTGTGCTGTCACCTTTCTTGTTTCTATTTCTTTTATTTCTAAAATCCCTTTTCCTTTCTTTTTGATGATCAAGCTGGCTGTGGTTTGATCGATCGATGGCAAAGTGATGCTTCCTAAATCCAATATTCCCCAAGTCTGTTCCTTGGCTTCTTGCTCCCTCATTACCCTGTCTGGAGTGGGCAATGCCTTCGGAATAAAATCTTGATGAATGGTAGCAGACAATACTTTATCCCCTATTATAAACTCCATTTCAGAGCCTATAATGTCAATTCCTGCATATTTCAACTTCACATTAAATGTCGAAGGTTGTATCACTTGCACGGGCCATTGCACTTCTGCCTCCCCTTTTACTTGATACCAATCGTGTGCCCAACCATTCACGTTCGCCTTAAAAGCCAAATCACCTTTTCCATTACTTTCGTGAGCCGCCAAAACTACTCTCGGACTTTCTGTATACCCCATCGGAATCTTCAAATCAGAAAACCCAGCAGACGTTACGTCTTTGTACCAATTCTCAAAAGCTGTTTTGAGTTCTTGCGTCTTTTCTGGTAACTGATCTTTGAGATTATTTTTTTCTGATGGATCCTCTTTCAAATTATACAATCCAACATCGCCATATTCTGTAGTGAATCGATAATCCCCTTGTCGCACTGCCCCTCGATCGGCAGTAATCTCGAAGTTAGTCATGTGGGTGTATAAATTCCTTTCGCCCAAATCATCTGATGTACCCATCAAGTAGTTACTTAAATCCATACCGTCGAACTGTATGTTTTCTGGTTTTTCAATACCTGCCAATCCCATTAATGTCGGCATCAAATCGATATGAGCCGTCAGACTACTTTTCGATGAGTTAGGAATGTGCCCCTTCCACTGAATCGCACAAGGCACCAAAGTTCCCCCTTCGTGCACCGATGTTTTTCCACCTCTCCAAGGACCATTGTAACGAGCACCTTGTGGACCATTATCCGAAAGGAAAACCACGATGGTATTTTTTTCCAACTCCTGATCTTTTAGGTGTTGCATCAACTTACCAAGGTTGTCGTCGATGTTCTCGCACATACCATAGATGGTCGCAATTTTTTTATTTTGTTTTTTATCGTACCCAAAATCAATATCCTTGTACTTATCAAAATATTTATCAGGCACTTGATAAGGAGTATGAGGAGCGTTTAAAGGAACAAATGCCAGGAAAGGTTCGTCTTTGTGAGCATCAATAAATTGGATGGTTTCGTCCATCAATACATCGGTGATGAAGCCTTTTGTTGGTTTCATTTCTCCATTGTATTCCAATTCCGTATCAAAGTAATTGCTCCAATGCCCTGATGTAAAACCGAGGAAAGTATCGAAGCCTTGTCCTTGAGGATTTTCGGGGTAATGTGCTCCATTGTGCCATTTCCCAAAGCATCCCGTGGCATAGCCGGCTTCCTTGAAAACCTCTGCGATAGTCACCTCTTCCGATCTCATATTTTCTCTACCTCTTGTCACAAAAGAAACGCCTGTTCTCAGGTGATATCGACCCGTTAATACACTTGCACGAGTAGGTGCGCAAACAGGACTCACATAAAATTTATCCAATACCGCACCTTCCTCTGTCATCTTATCGAAATGAGGTGTTTTAAGGTACTCATTTCCGGTGTGCGAAAAGTCTCCCCAACCCTGGTCGTCTGTAAGAATAACGATCACGTTCGGAGGTCTTTGTGTTTGCTCTTGCACCACTTTAGCGGTACAAGAAGCAAACAGAAGACTACACACAACACAAATAAGTGCGTTTCCTTTTAGTGAGTATATTTTATTGAATTTCTCCATTATTCTTCCACATTTTCTGCCATCACTTCTGTAGAAATTCCTTGCATTTTTTGAGCATATTGAAGGATCACTTGCTGTGTACTTTTATCCTTATCGTAGACACCATACCAACCCTGAGGTTCGTGAGGAGGATCTCCCAAGAAATCGTCTCCTTTTTGCCAAAATTCTTTTGGTGCTCTTGGTCTTCCCTCACCAGAATAAGCCCAGAAATTCATTCCATAAATTGGTGCTCCTTCTTTGGCCAATTGGTATACTTGATCGAAGACAAAGCCGTAATATTTATCGCGCCATTGGGTCGTTGCTGTTGGAGAGTAATCGTCGTTATCTCTGGCAATACCAAACTCTTCCAATACCGCCGGCTTACCCAACGTTTTGGCATCGTTTACATGTTTCGTCAAGTATTCTACTACTTTCTTCTCGGTGTTATCAAATTCTTCTGCTGCGTTTGCAGGATTGTACCATCCCCAGTTTTGTGCCCAGATGTGAATCGTTACATAATCGATATCATCAAAAGCATTGTCTTTTAATAAATTGATGCCCGCATCCGGCCCGGGAGAATCACCTTCCGATCCCAAAGAAACCAAGTGATTTGGATCCATCGATTTAATCAACCCTGCCGTCTTTTTAATCCATTGATGATACTCCGATACTTCTGAATATCCCCTTGGTTCGTTAGTCAATTGCCAAGACATGATGGTTGGATCCTCTGTATATTTTAATCCCGAAATACTGTTTGTTCTTCCAACGACTACTTTTAAATGATCTTCAAACATTTTAGAAGCCTTTTCGTTGGCGTAAAATTGCTTGGAGTAATCGGTAAATTTATTCCACTCTTTAGAAATCTGAGGATATGGAATGGCACCTTTTCCTGCCCATTGTAAATACTGAGGCATACCTCCCGACCATGTCCAGAAATTGTTCAAAACCATTACGGCTTTCATGTCTCTTTTCTTCATTTCATCCAACAAGAAATCGAGACCTACAAACACCTCTTCGTTGTATTTGCCGGGTGCTGTTTGCATTGTAGGATGTACTTGGAATTCCTGATTTTCGTCTCCTTCAGAAGAAGCCAAAATTCTGAGGTTGGTAATTCCCATGGCTTTCATCTGATCCAACTCTCTGAGTAAACGATTTCGGTCGCCATTTTCCATACCGATGTTCATTCCGTACCAATAGTTTGCTCCCATAAAGTAATAGGGTGATCCGTCCAACATCAAGCGGTCGGATTCGACAGTAACGAAGTTCGTTTTTGATACTTGTTCCTGAGTCGATTTCACACAGGAAGTAGAAAATAAGAGTATCGCTAGTCCTATAAGTAATTTCATTCTATTCATTTCTATATTGTTGTTTTTGCTAATCTTTCAAATCTTCTGATCCCCTCTAAACAGGCTCTACCGTTATGATAAGGGGCTTTCCAAGGACCTACTTTATCCTCTTCTAAATTAGGAACATTGTTTTCGTCTACTCTCCACCACCATTCTCCATGGGCAATATTGACGATATTTTCCATAGTATATTCCCAAAGCTTTAAAGCTACTTCATAATACTTTTCGTCGCCCGTATTTTCGTAGGAATTGATGAAACCAACCATGGCTTCGACCTGTGGCCACCAATGTCTATCGGTATCCGTAATGCCTTCGGGATTTCCTTCGTTCACAATGGCTCCATCTTCTGCTATCCCTTCGGCTATTGTCACATCGGCAATTTTGTTGGCCGCTAATTTTACTCTTTCCAATAAAGTGATATCACCTAAAGCCTCTGCCGCTTCTTGTATTAACCACGCTCCTTCGATATCATGACCATAACTTATTTCGTCTGATTTCAACTGCCAGTTTTCATCAAAAAACAGTTTGAAATGATAGGTCTCCGTGTCTAATATTTGATCCAAGAAAAGGGTAATCAAATTATGTAATTGATGTCCAACTCTTGCATTCTTCGTCGCTTTGTAAAGTGTTGTATAGGCTTCTAAAATATGAAGGTGAGTATTATTCGTTTTCTTTTCATTCTTGTCTTTATCACTTAATCTTAGATCCTCCAATAACACCCAATCTTTAGAATACGCCTCGAAGTAACCATTCAGTTTTTGATCAAAAGCATGTTCTTCGATTTTATCAAAAATATCCATAGCCAATTGAAGTGGAGCATCTGTTCTTTTGGCCATTGCATATTCAGCAAAAGCATAGATAACGAAAGCATTGGCGTAGACTTGCTTCTTGCTATCGACCACTTCTCCTCTATAATTCACCATCCAAAATACGCCCCCTTTCTCCTTATCCAAGAAATGATTGACGATGTAATCGTAAGCGTAGTCACATATCTCTAAGTACTTTTTGTCTTTCAATTGATTGTAAGCGGCAGCAAACGTCCATAAGATTCTTGCATGCATAATCGCTCCTTTATCGGCGTTTTCAATCACTTGATTATCGTAGGTGATTTGACCGAAGAATCCTCCATTTTTGGTATCGATAGTATGCTCCATCCAATACGCTAGGATGCCTTCTTGGAGTTCTTTTTTTAGTGATATTTCGAATGATTTTGTGTTCATATAGAGTAGTATTTTTAGTTGTCCTTACTTTGGTGATCCCATGATTGAAATCATGGGTTGTTGGAGTAGAAATCTAAGCAGATTGAAGTCTGCTTAGATTTTGGTTTCAGCTCTTCTACACCGTCTACCTGTTCGGTACAATCATCCCCAACTCTTCCATCATCTTCTCATTCTTTTCTACCATGTCATGAATAGTCTGAACTGATGTTACTGAACGATATCCATCTTCTGGAGTGTTCTTGCAATAATCTACCAACTGATCAATCGTTGAGGTCGCTACATGCATTCTAGTATCTGATGATGCATAGTAAATTTTCACCTCACCATTGTCGTCTGCAATCCAGCCATTAGCAAATGCTACATTAGAAACATCACCTACTCTTTCATCACCTAGCGGAGCTATAAAATGACCTGCCGGACGATGCGTTACTTTTGTTGGATCTTCCAAAGAAGTCATGAACATGTAAAGAACATAGCGTAAGCCAGCTGCAGTGTTTCTTACGCCATGTGCCAAGTGCAACCAACCCTCCGATGTCTTAATTGGAGCTGGCCCCTGACCGTTCTTCACCTCTTTTATGGTATGGTAAATTTTAGGCTCAATCACCACTTCTTTTTTCACTTCCGCATTTTCCATTGAATCCGTCAAGCCCCAAGCGATACCGCCACCAGAACCAGTATCGATAAAGCCGTCTTGTGGTCTTGTGTATAGTGCATATTTACCATCAACAAACTCGGGGTGAAGTACTACGTTTCTTTGTTGTCCCGAGTAAGAAATTAAATCGGGTAAACGTTGGAAATTCACAAGGTCTTTTGTTCTTACGATACCTGCCGCTGCTACTGCCGAAGAGGTATCTCCTTCAGGTACATTGGGATCTTTTCTTTCTGTACAGAAAATACCATAAATCCAACCATCTTCGTGCTGTGTTAGACGCATATCGTACACGTTGGTATCTGCCTCATCTGTCTCTGGCATTAGAACAGGTTTGTCCCAGAATCTGAAATTATCGATGCCGTTATCACTTTCTGCCACAGCGAAGAATGACTTTCTATCTACTCCTTCCACTCTCACCATCAATACATATTTCCCATTAAATTTGATGGCCCCTGCATTGAATGTTGCATTCATGCCAATGCGTTCTTGCAAATGAGGATTGCTCTCTTCATTTAAATCAAATCGCCAATAAATCGGCGTATGTTCTGCCGTTAAAATGGGGTTTTGATACTTGGTAAAAATGCCGTTATATTTTGATGAAGCTTCATTCTTTTTCGATAATAAAACCTCTTGTTTTTCGATGAGTTGGATTACTTTCTCTTTGAAATTCATTGCCATATTATTTACTGTGCCAAAGCACGATTTGTCGTTTTTTTAATTATTCTGCTAATGCAGGCTCTTGTACTTTTTCTGGAACCTTCTTCGGATCTTCCGGTAATTTATCGTACCAGTTTTTCTTCAAGATTAAAGTGGTGATGATCAAAACAGCGGCTGTCGATAGTATGCCCATTTCTTCTTTGATCACGATGTATAATGGAAGTAATGTTAGGGTGGCTTGCCATACGATACCCGTTACCACGTTAAACATATCCTTTTTAAAGTCCTTGTTCCCTTCAAAAGTGGGATCGGTAGCCATTACTTTCTTCTTGATAGGCCCCCAGAATCCCCAAGGTTTTACCGTTTTATAGAAGTTGACCAACGTTTTCTCTTCTGTTGCTGGCGTTAATAATGTTCCGGCTACACAACCAACTAAGGATACCAAGAACAATAACGGGAAGTAGTACAATTCCAAGGTCTGCTTAAATACTAATGGGAAGATCATAGAAGCTGCTATACCTGCTGCCATTCCCCAGAAGAAACCGTGACCATTAAATCTCCACCAGTGCCATTTTAAGAAGTTGGCTGCGATGTATCCACCGTAAAGTGCTGATACGATCCACTGTAGAACGGAGTTGATATTTTCTACATACAAACCAATGATTGTACTGATGACCACAACAGCTGCTGAAATAATATAACTCGCTCTCATTTGTAGTTTTCCACTTGCCTTAGGGTTGATATATCTCAAATAAATATCATTTACTAAGTAGGCTGGAGCGGCATTTACTGTGGATGCGAATGTCGACATAAAAGCAGCTAATAGACCTGCGAGTAACAATCCCATCAATCCTGAAGGAACAAACTCTTTGATTGCCATTGGTAGGATATTTTCGAAATCAAATCCTGTTCCTGCTTGGTTGATATCTCCACTGAAATACACCACGGCAAGAATGGTAAATCCACCGATCATCAAATATCTTGGGAGGAACATAACTGCCGATACAAAACCACTCATCTTTGCGGCTTCTTTAGGTGACTTTGTCGACAAGATTTTTTGCATATCAAAGTTAGGTGCTGGACCTGCCATCGATGCGAAGAATCCTTTAAACAACATCATCATAAAAAAGATAGAGAATGGAGTAAATCCGTCGTTTCCAATCTTATCGTTTACGGATGGAATGTAAGCCGACCAATCCATGTCTAAATCGTAACTAAACAATGGAGAATCCCATCCTTCTGGAACCATAGCCATTAAGGTATTGGAATCCACTTGTGTCATGGCAATTCCGGCAATGACAATGGCTGAAACCGTCATGATGCCGAATTGTAAAACGTCTGTCCAAACTATCGACAGCATACCGCCCATTACCACGTAGAAAGTAGCAATTGTTGTAAATAAAATACCGTAAACATAAGGTACTTGCTCTGGGGCTAAATCAAATGGCATGAACTGACCAACATACGACCAAGGAATAAATATTTCTATGAATTTACCGATACCGATAAATCCGTAAGATAAGAATCCAAGGCAACTTAATATTGCGAAGAAGACCACAATCATATGCGATAACTTTCCTCCTGTTCCATCACCGAAACGTGTTCTAATCCATTCAGCACCTGTCAATACATTCGATCTTCTTAGCCAAATCGACAAATAGATCATTAAAAACACCTGGTTAAAAACCGGCCAAAGCCAAGGGATCCAAACACTTTTTAAACCATAAACAAAGCATAAATATACCATCCACATGGTGCCGGAGATATCAAACATTCCGGAAGCATTGGATAACCCGAGCATGTACCACGGTAAAGAATTTCCTCCGAGGAAATAAGATTCCATGTTTTTGGAGGCCTGTTTTTTAAGATATATACCGATCACTACTGTAGACAGTAAGTAAAGCCCAATAATGATCAGATCTAATAATTCTAGTTGCATAATGAGTTTGTTAATTAATTCACTTTCATATTCATCAAATCAGACTCAAAGAGAATGCTCGGATCTTCTTTGAATTTGATAAAGTCTTTGGCAGAAGAGTGGCCTTTGTAAGGCACATAAAAATGATCTCTCTGCTCTTTTTGATAGTTGGCGTTTCTCCAAAGCATCACATAAGCGGCTTTCTTCGTCCATTCATTGTGATTCAGCTTGTCCAATAACTTGGTGGTAAAAAACTGATCGTCTGTAACCGCTTCTAAACCAGATTCTGTAAACGCACAGATTTTATTCTTTTGTTGGGCCAATTTGGCTACCGTTTCCAATTCTCTAATGACCCATTGCTCTCTTTCTGGAGTAGCGTTAGCACGGTAGGCACCGTAATCATCAAATCCTAAAACATCAACATATTTGTCGCCAGGATAACGCTCTAAATAACTTTCTTCAGAATCGAAGGCATCTGTAGAATACACATAAATGATGTTATGAATTCCTTTTTCATCTCTTAAATATTCCACTGTGAATTGCCAAAGTTTCTTGTAATCTTTGATCTCCACATTCTTTCCTCCCCACCAAAACCATGAGCCATTGTGCTCATGCCATGGTCTAAATAATACTGGAATTTTCTTACCTTCTAATTCTAGGTCATCAACAAATTCGGCAAACAAGTCTAGCTTATTAATAAAGTCTTGGCGGTACTTTCCTCCCTTCATCATTTCGTGAAGTACTCTTGTGGTATCCCAAGAACTGCTATTTTCTTTTAAGTTGATCATGTGCCAACTCAAAGTGGTAATGCCTCCCCTCGAATACGACTCTTTGATATATCTTTTGATGTCCTCGAAAGGAACACCATCTAAGTTTTTTTCCTCTCCAATATGTCCCATATCCCAACCATAAAGGCCAGGGTAATCTCCTGTCACATTCTTTACATCCGATCCATTGCCCCACCAATGATACCCATAAGCCAAGTCGTCTTGATGTCCAAAAATTGTTTTTCCACTTTCGCTCACTTGATGTAATTGCTCGTATAATGCTACCGTCTCCTTCGTTGCTTTCTTATCATTTAGCTTTGGTGTCTTTGCCTTATCTTCGGCTGTTCCAAAGTTTAGTGTGAGAAGTCCTATAAGAAAAGAAGCTGCTACTAATCTCTTTCTCATTGTCTTAATTATTAAAAAATTTATTCTGAAGGCACATAAGTGTTATTGTAAAGCTGATCTAGATTCATCAGAAGAGAGGAGAACATATCTTCTCTTCTGGAAACGATCACCGATTTCCTTTCCAATAATACTTGGTCGGCCAACTCCCATGATTGACATGGCTTTTTGTAATTCCATTTCTTTGTTTCTGCTCTATCGATCCAATATTGAGGTCTTTCTACAGGAAAAGGTTTAATGTAGTTTCCTGTCCACCCACCAAACTCAGGATGATTTCGATGAATATTCGGATCTAAGAGGTACATAATGGGTAATGCTTCGTCGAGTACTAATTTCTGTTGAGTGCTTTTCGAAAGATAATTTCCTAAAGCACCAAACTGCTGCACTTCGCTAAACATTTGTTTGGGCAGGTTCCCTTCCGAGATCCCTTTATAGGCCCAATCGTTTTCGATCCACCATAGATTTTTAAATCTTTCGAAAACTTCTGTTCTGCCCCATCCATTCCAATTAAGGTTTCCACAAACATCTTCGTCTGGAGATTTAATTCCCGAACCGATGGTAATTAACCTTATTTTCTGCTCGATATCTGGAGCAAGAAATAAAGCTTCTTTAATCAGTTTCATGTCGCCCAACACTAAGATGTATAAAGGGTGATCGTCTTCTTTTCTTGCGGTTCGAATAATAGTATTCGTTGCTTCATCAAGATTATTAATGACTTTACCCGATAATTCTTGTGGTGTTGGATAAGCATTGGTTTGAAACCCATAATTGTTATTTCCATAATCCGAGGAATACTGATCTAGAATGTCATCCAATCTATTTCTGCTCTCATCATCATTTTGACTGGCAATTATTGATTCAACTCTAACAATATTAGAGTGCCATAACAAATAGATAAGGGCATGTTCGTCTGCCTCAAAAAATGGAGTGGTATTGATATCGGTAATGACCATCAGTCTGGATCTCTCTAATCCAGTAGCATGATGCTGTTGAATCTCTTTGGAACAAGCACTCATTCCATAAAGGGATAAAAATAACAACACTATGTAGTATATATTCTTCATATAAATCTCTGATGTGTTACCTGATTTTCAATATCATGTTTCAAATGTACATCAAACACCTATGGAGGGATATGGAGTTTTTTATTTTATATGATGACAGCCATTTGACATATAGACAGAAATAGCTATTTAAAAAGTGGTACTTTTTTTACACAATCATCAATTAAACATATATTAAGGTAGTTTTTAGGAGTATTATTTTTTCAATTCTATGGTAAGAAATAGGAGAAATATGTTTCAAAAAAAAGTCATTTTCATCAAAATAAAATCGATGTACCATTTGTTAAATTATCGGGATATTTTAATTTTTTCCACTTTTTGTTCCATATTGATTAAACAATGAAGATGAATTACAAACTACAATGACAATGACTACGAAGAAAGGGTATTTTTTCATCAACTCTGAAAAATTATTCCCTAAATGAAAATTCTGTTCTGAGAAAAATATATTTTTTTCAACTCCTTTTTGTAAAAAAACAACCTATAATTAAATAGTGTCCACCCTACATTTGTAAACATAAAGCCGCGGTTATTATTACTTATAAATTTCAACTAAACTATTTAGGTTGAATTAAAACAAAACGATAAAAAAAGATAATCATGCAGATCTTAAAAAATTTTTTTCTGCTGTTCGTCGCTATTACACTATCAATTAGTGCTTACGCACAAGAACGTACTATACAAGGTAGTATAACAGATGAAACAGGTGGTCCGCTTCCAGGGGTGAATGTCAGCATTCAAGGAACAACGATTGGAACGATTACAGACTTTGACGGTAAGTTTAGATTAAAGATTACAACAGATGATACTATTTTAAGCTTTTCATCTATCGGTTACAAAACGGTAGAACTTCCAGTAGGAGCACAAACAGAAATTAACTTACAAATGGAAGTTGATTTAGAAGAGTTAGAAGAAGTTGTTGTTATTGGTTACGGTACTGCAAAGAAAAGTGATGTTACAGGATCAGTATCTACAGTAAAACAAGAAGAACTAACGGTAATTGCTACAGAGGATGTAAACAAAGCGCTTCAAGGTCGTGTACCAGGTGTTCAAGTAACCAACTCTGGTAATCCTGCAAGTGGATCAAAAGTAAGAGTAAGAGGTATTGGTACCATCAATAATTCTGAACCTTTATATGTTGTGGATGGATTCCCTATGCAAGATATCTCTCATATTGCTCCTCAGGATGTAGAGTCGATGGAAGTATTGAAAGATGCATCAGCAACGGCTGTATACGGTTCAAGAGGTGCCAATGGTGTTATCTTAATCACAACTAAAAGAGGTAAAGCAGGCAGCAAGTACACTTACACTTTTAATGCACAGGCTGGTGTAAAAGAAGCATCGAATGTGATTGAAATGGCCAATGCTTCTGAATATGCTCAACTAGGTTTAGAAGCTAATCGCTTTGCGGAAGGAACTGACGAATTTGAACAATTAAGTTATGTAGCCAACGGGAATTATCAAGGAACGGATTGGCAAGACGAACTATTGAGACAAGGTTCTTTCCAAAACTACAACTTTGGTATTAATGGTGGATCAGAAAAGAATCAGTTTAATTTCTCTACATCATATGTAAAAGACGAAGGTATTCTTAAAGGAACAGATTTAGAGAAGTTCTTCGTGAAATTTAATAACAACCACAAGCTAACTCGTTGGTTAGACTTTGGACAAAATATTGCCTATACGCACGCAAATTACTCTTTAACGAACTTGAATGATATCTATTCAAGTCCTTTGACACAAGCTTTATGGGTAGACCCAATTACGCCAGTATACAACCCTGATGGATCGTATGCAAGAGCCAATTGGTCGTACAACAACAACCCAGCAAGAATGGCTGAACAAGAGCAATACAAACGCTCTTTCGATAACAGAATTGTAGGTAACTTCTCTTTAAATGCGAAAGCAACAAAAGACCTATCGTTCACTTCTAACTTTGGTGTAGATTACAGAAATCAATCTCAAAAAATGTATCTACCAGAATACTATGTTTCTAACGAGGAACAAAGAATGATTTCTCAGTTGGATGAGCATAGAAACATTCGCTTTGACTGGGTTTGGTCTAACTATGCCAACTATACGAAAACTTTCGGAAAACATACTGTTGGTGGTATGGTCGGTATGGAGATGCAATACTTTAGCTACAATAACATGATGGCGACAGGTTATGATGTTCCTTTTAACGAAAACATGCGCTACTTAGGTGCTGCAAAAGGATCTGATTTCTTCTCTACTTCTAACCAAGGGGCTAACGCATTGCAATCGTACTTCGCTCGTGCGAACTACAGCTTTGATAACAAGTACTTATTAACGGCAACATTTAGAGCGGATGGTTCTTCGAAATTTGCTGACGGAAATCGTTGGGGTTTCTTCCCTTCATTCTCGGCTGGTTGGAACATTAAAGAAGAGGATTTCATCAAAGAGTCTGATATTGTTTCTCAGTTAAAATTAAGAGCTGGATGGGGTGAAGTAGGTAACCAATCGTCTGCAGGTAACAACGATTACTTATCAACTGTAACTAACAACCTTCGATATGTAGTCGACGGACAAGTGATTGAGGGTAGAATCCCAACCACTTTATCTAACCCAGATTTAAGATGGGAATCTTCGGAAATGACCAACATTGGTGTAGACATGGGCTTGTTCAACGATCAGTTAACGTTTAGTGCAGAATACTTTATCAAGAATACGAAAGATATGGTAGTGCCTCAGCCAGTACCTGATTATGTAGGTGCTAACTCACCAAATGTGAACGTGGGTACAATGCAAAACAAAGGTTTTGAATTTGCCATCAACTATAGAAACGTAGAACACGAAGTGAAGTGGAATATTGGCGCAAACATCGCTGTGATCCAAAATCAGGTGACAAACCTTGGAGAAACAGGTCACATTGATGGAGGTTACATCGATAAATTAGGTTTTACAACTAGAACAGAGGAAGGTCAAGAAATTGCTTACTTCTACGGATATCAAACAGATGGTATCTTTAGATCTCAAGAGGAATTAGATGCCCATGTAGACGGAGAGGGTAATCCTTTACAACCTAATGCGGGTATCGGTGATGTGAAGTTCGTAGATGCCAATGGTGATGGCGTGATTGATGATGATGATAAAATGAACTTAGGTTCGGCAATCCCAACTTTCACGGGTTCATTCAACATCGGTATGGAATACAAAGGATTTGATTTAAATCTATTCTTTACTGGTTCTTATGGTAATGAAGTAGCGAACATTCAAAAGTTCTGGATCGAAGATTCAAACGTTCAGAAGAACCAAACGAAGAACTACTACGATAATCGTTTCCACCCAGTAAACAATCCTGATGGTACAATGCCAAGAGTGGTTTCTGGTGATCCGAATAACAACCGTAGATTCTCAGATAGATATGTGGAAGATGCTTCTTACCTAAGATTACAAAACGTTCAGTTAGGTTACTCATTCAGCGACAATGTATGTAAGAAAATGCATATGCAACGCTTCAGAGTATACGCATCAGTAGATAACTTATTTACACTAACCAACTATAGCGGTTACGACCCAGAGGTGCCTGACCACTACGGTGATCCACTTGCACAAGGTATCGATATTGGAAACTATCCAAAATCAAGAACATTTTCAGTAGGCTTAAATGTTACTTTTTAATCTTCAACAACCAAAAGAAGAAAGGAAATGAAACTAAGAAATATATTAATTAAAGTATTGGCATGTTCTAGTATGCTAATCGCAACATCAAGTTGTTCAAGTTTTCTAGATCGTGAACCACAAGGTCAGGCAGTAGATACACCCGTGTATTACGACGATGTGGAGAATGCTCAAATGGCGGTAAACGCTTGCTATCAAGCCATCGCTCAAGATCAAGGTGTAGTGGCACATATGCAAGAATGGATGTTCGGCGAAGTAATGTCGGATAACTCTTGGAAAGGTGGTTCTGACTTTGGTGATATGCAGGATGTTCAAATGTTGAAAGAGTGGACGGCAGTGAATGTAAATGCTACTTCTCACTCGGCATGGAAAACGTATTATCAAGCTATCCACAGAGCAAATACAGCGATTAAAGGTATTTCTCCTGCCACAAGTTTTGATGCTGAAATTCGTGATCAATTAGTTGGAGAAGCCCTTTTCATTAGAGCATATAGCTACTTCTACTTGGTTCGTTTATTTGGCGATGTGCCTTTATTTACTGAACCTGTTTCTCCAGATCAAATTGGTGCTGCTGGTAGAGCCCCTGTGAAAGAAGTGCTTACTCAAATTGAAGCTGATTTTGCGGAAGCGGCGGAAAAATTAGGAACAAAATCTGAAATGGAAGTAGGACGTGCTACTTCTGGTGCTGCTAAAGCATATCAAGCGAGAGTGGTGATGTACGATATCGGTATTTGGAATGCTAACGGCCACACTTGGCAAGAAGTATTTGATTTAACCAATGAGGTGATTACTTCGAATCAATATTCTTTGGCTTTCAACTTGGCCACAGTGTTTGAAAAAGATGGTGAGAACGGAACAGGATCAATTTTCGAGGTGCAACATGAGACATCTAACACGGGTTGGGCAAACCAAAACACAGGTTCTACTTCTCCAATTCTAACGGCTCCTAGAGGTACGGCCGATATCAAAGGTTGGGGATGGGGATTCTTAAACCCAACTCAAGATTTGGTAGATGAATTCGAAGCCAACGATCCTCGTTTAGATTGGACAGCAGGTCAGGATGGTCAGTTTGCCCATGGTGTTGCTCAAGGTGTTGCCGAATCACAATTCTTATCGGGTTACTTCCCAAGAAAAGTATTGATGGATCAAGCTTTACGTCCGAACGAACAATCGGACAACCCTCAGAACCAACGTAAGTTTAGATATGCTGATATCTTGTTGATGAATGCTGAAGCTGCTTATCATATCGGTAACGAAGCAACGGCTCGTCAGAGAGTAAATGAGGTGCGTGATAGAGCGAGATCGATGACTTATCCTAAAGGCTGGAACGAAGCAGACAATACGTACGCTGAAAGAGATAACTCTGGTGCACTTCCAGAAGTAACAGCTACAGGAGAGCAATTATTGGAGGCAATCTATCACGAAAGAAGAGTGGAATTGGCTTTGGAAGGTCTTCGTTTATGGGACCTGATGAGAACAGGTAAGTTAGAAACTGCCTTGAAAAAGGACAATATTGGCTACAGAGATGGTATTACTGGCGACATCGTTGTGGGTAATATGGACGGTAAGAAGTTAAACGGCATTCCTGTTCTTCCAATCCCTGCTGCTGAAGTAGCATCGTTCGGGTTAACGCAAAACCCTGGTTACTAATTCCTCATTACAAAGAATAAAGATCATGAATATTGTAAGTAAAATACATAAGATATCATTGGGATTAGCATTCTTGGGAATGACTATCGGAATGGAATCTTGTACAACTCAGAAAGAGTATAGTCAGAGTAACGACATCGACTATCCTCAACCGAAAATAAACGACACCGACCTTCAAAATCCAACCGTAATTGGTGAACCTTTTGTGATTGTTGGTGAAAACTTCAAGAATGCAAAAGTTTACCTTGGTGAGGTTCCTTGTGCGAACATCACTGTGAGTGCATCAGAAGATACGATTAGAGCAACCCTGCCAAGAATCTTTGATACCTCTCAATTGAGAGTCATCAACGCTTACAAACAAGAGGCGGCTTCTGAATCGGAATACGAACCTGTGTATCCTTTAACTGAAAATGTTGAATACCCTACTTTTATAACCAGAGGTCAGGTATTTGCTATCAAGGGAACGAATGTAGATTTGATCTATCAAGTAATTATTGATGGACAAACAATTGAAGTGGATGGTGCTAAAGGAAATCCATCTCAGATTAATGTGTTGGCTCCATCCAACTTACCTGATGAGGTAACGATCAAGGTATTTACAATGAATCCTGATTCGAATGTTCCTGATTCAAATCCAATTTCTGTGGAAGACGCGGGTGAATTCTTCGATCCGGTGGAGCCAGTAGTACTATTTGATTTTGAAGATGGTGTCAACCCATACGAACCGGGTGATGTGACTCCAGAAAACGGCTTAGATAGTGGCAACGGGATATCAAAAGGTAGAGGCGAGCATTACTTAACTGTAAGAAAAGCAGATGGTGATGGTTGGACCTCTTGGATGGGTCAGTTATACTATGGCGATCCAATCGACTTAGTCACTTTTACTGATCCTCACTTAACATTCCAAATCAACTCTGAATCGTCTCAAGGTTACTTCCAATTGGAATTGGGTCAGAATGGCAATAGCAATGGTGCCGATTTTAAGGCAAGTAATACGGGTAACGATGGGGACAACTATGTGTTCAGAGCTACAAATAATGAATGGCAATGGGTGACTGTTAGCCTTAAAGAATTAGAGTTAGCCGATTGGGGTGGCGGATTAGCTGCTGTCGATATCAAAGGAACTTTAGATTTTGTAAAACTATCTTTCAAACAAGGTAACGGTGGTAACCCTTATATCTTGAACCTGGATAATGTGATGATCACTGATGGTCCTATCATCGTAGCAAAAGAACTAGAAGACTTCGAAACGGCTACTTACAAATGGGATGATGCTGGTGCTGGTGTGACACACAGTATCGATGGAGGAAGCATGAACGCGCATGTTGGCGATCATTACATCCACGCTCATTTAGATGGTGCTTCTTCTTGGACTTGGACAGGTGCTTTGGAGATGGACAACTCAAATAATATCGACTTATCTGGAGTTGTTGATCCTCACCTTTCGTTCTGGGTAAACACTGGATCGGCAAAAGGTAACTTACAGTTCGAGATCTTCCAAAATGAAACAAAATTTGGTGGTAATATCGATACCGAAAATTACTCAGTGCAAACCAATGGAGAGTGGCAATTATATACTTTCCGTCTAAGCACAATGGCTTGGAGTAACTGGGGCGGTGATGCTGAAAAACCTGACTTCGAAGGCTCTTTAGATTACATCAAATTAGGCTTCTCTACAGGTAACATCGATGGAGAACGCTACGAAACTAACGTAGATGGTATCCTGATATCTGATGGACCGATGTTCTAAAGAAATTTCATTTCTGTTAAATAGCAACTCCTGCTCGACCTTGGTTGGGCAGGAGTTTTTTGTATTCAAGAAAAAAAATTTATCCCCCCTACCCACCTCGTACCACTAAAATAAAACCCAAAAATTCAGTTTTTGTCTAGTCTAAAACCTTTGGAAATGAGTACTATTCAAAGTAATTGGCCAACGAAATGAAGATGCTATTTCTAAATATCTAAACTTAAACCGAGCCTAATACGACAAGGCTTTACTTAACTTTTTTGAAATGAAAAACTTTTATTTAATCTTATTACTCTCATTTAATTTGGGACATTTGGTAAACGCCCAAGAATGGAGTAACATTCCAGTGCCTGCTTATGCTGGACCGGGTAATACTTGGGAACTTCAGAGCAATCTTTCTGATGATTTCAACTACAATTTCAATGCTGTAAACTACAAATCGAACTTTGGTAATGGAAAGTGGTATAACTTCTACCATAATGGTTGGGACGGACCGGGAACTACTTACTGGACCTACAACAAGGTGAAAGTGGATGGCGATAATTTGGTCATCACAGTAGCTAAAAGCAACAACACTTCTAAAATGGGCATTCCTGGAGTATTTTCTGGTTGTGTGACATCAAATAATCGGGTGGTTTATCCTGTTTATGTGGAATCGGCTATTAGTGTCGCCAACATTTCTTTAGCTTCATGTTTTTGGCTGTTAAGTCCGGACGATACTCAAGAAATTGATATCATCGAGAACTATGGTAATGTGCCTTGGTTCAAACAATTTACCCACATCAGTCACCACTCTTTTATTCGTACTCCGTTTACTGATTATCAACCCAAAGATTGGAACAGTTGGTACAACGATAATCGAGTAACAGCCAATTATGGCTGGGGTGATTGGTGCTGGAATAATGGCAATAGAAGATACATGCGAATGGGTGTTTATTGGGTTGGTCCAAAACACTTTGAATATTATATCGATGGTCAGTTAGTAAGAGTGATGTACCATAATGCTACTGCGACAAAAGTAAATGGAACATGGGAATATCAGTATTTCAATTCCATGAATGGACAGTTTCCTGCCAATAATGCGAATGGTTATACGGCAGTAACGACCTATGCCACAGGATCTGTTTATAATTTCTCGACCATACAAGCGGCTAGTAATAATTCGAACGGTATTAGTGTAATTGATCCTGGGAATTTCCAAGGTGGAGCAGGCTTTACTAAAGCGATGGATATTATTATAAATGTGGAATCTCAACAATGGTTAGCGCTAAATCACACGCCTTCTGATGCAGATTTGGCTAGTTCAGCAAGAAACCAAATGAAGGTAGATTGGGTGAGGGTTTACAAACCAAAGAGTTCTTCTGGTGGTGGATCAAATGGTACTACATGTGCTGATGCTCCTGATTATAATGGGAACTCAAATAGTTACTCTGCTGGTCAATATGTAATTAACGGTGGAATTTTATATAGAAAACGAAGCGATGGGCAATGGGATTGGATTGCCAACTGTAACAGCTCATCAAGAGTATCAGAATTAGTCATTGAGGACATTCCTGAAGCTCAAATCGCCTTATCTCCGAATCCTGCAAAAGGTTTTGTAAAGATCAGCGGTCTTGGGGAAGGTTCGTACCAAGCAGAGATTGTGACTATGCAAGGTCAGATTCTTTCTACTCAAACGGTTAGTCGAGCAACCAATACACTATCAACTGCCGACCTTTCTCCGGGAGTTTATATAATTAAAGTAGCCGGTGAAGCTCAAAAGCTAATCGTTCGCTAAATAATTTTCTCATCTTCATTTTTAGGAGGAGCTTCAATACGTTGGGGCTCCTTTTAAGTTTAATGTGTTTTTTTTTATTTCTCCATTTCAACTAAATTGCGCAACAAGTTGATAACTACTTCAATATCTGTTCTATCAACTACTATAATATGAAAATGTAAATCGACAAACTTATTATTAACTAATGAAAAACATTCTACTAACACTCACTTTCTGTGTGCATTTTTTTGTGGCCTTTGGTCAAAATGTGAACCCAGAAAATGGTCCTCTATTCCCGGAAAATGAAGTCAACCGTGTAGATATTACGATGGACCCTGCCGACTTAGCGTTTTTATTGGCTCCCGGAAATGAAGAAAATAGGGAATACAAATACTGTATCTTCGAATTTTCGAACTCTCAGCTTACGGATTCCCTTCATAATGTAGGCATTCGTTTAAGAGGAAATACTTCTCGTTATGCTCCTAAAAAATCATTTAAAATCTCCTTCAACAAATTTATTAAAGGACGTCAGTTTCATGGGGAAAAGAAGTTTAATCTGAGAGCTGAACATAACGATCCAACACATTCTCGAGAAAAATCACTTTTAAAGTTTTTTATCGAAGAGGATATTCCATCTGCAAGAAGCAGTCATGTTGCCTTGTATATCAACGGTAATTATCATGGTGTATATCTCAACACAGAACAAATCGACGATCTCTTTTTAATTTCTCGCTTTGGCGATGATGATGGAAAATTATACAAAGGGAACTACGGTGCCGACCTCACTAACGACCCTAACCTTTACATGAATGATGATATTTATGAAATTGAAGAAGGTGATGAAGCAGATAGAAATGAGTTAGCCGCTTTTCTGGACAGTATCAATATTCTAAATGGAGAGGCTTTTAGTGCATACATAGAAAGAAACTTTGATGTAGAAACGTACATCAAAACGTTGGCCATAGAACACCTCTCCGGACACTGGGACAATTATTCATACAACAAAAATAACTTTTTGATCTATTGGGATGAAAGCAAAAATCTTTGGACTTACCTTCCTTACGATTTGGATAACACCTATGGCATCGATTGGGTGGGGGAAGATTGGGGTATCAGAGACCTTAATGATTGGATTCACCCCGACCAAGCTCGTCCTCTAGCACAAAAGATATTAGACCAACCAGGGTATAGAAACGAATACAATGAATATCTATTATCATTTATCGACAAGACCTTTAACAATACACATCTCGACCCTTACTTCAATGCACAAAAAGCACTTTTAAGAGATTATATTGATAGAGATACCTATTACACGACCAACTACGGTTGGACAGTAACTGATTATGACAAAGCCTTCTCTGCTCCTCTTGGTGGACATGTGGATTATGGTATTTCTGATTTTATAGAAACAAGAGTACGTTATGCTCGTCAACAGATTGTGATCACAAGTATTGAAGATGATTTATTAAACGCTCATGTAACCGTTTATCCTAATCCAACAAGCGATTATTTGATAGTAAATATGGGTGAAATCAGTTACAACAGAAGCATTATCACTTTGTATAATTTGAATGGACAGATTGTGGGAAGATGGGGTAAAAAGCCGACACAAGGCACAAGAATTCCATTAGATAGGATCAAAAGTGGAAATTATATTTTAGGAATAGAATATGAAACCGCTCAAGGAAGTTGGAAAAGTTTAATGGGAAAGAAAGTGATCATCAACTAAGAATATGACAAGAGTGAGGCAGTGTAAAAAACGCTGTCTCCTATTTTAAGCTTTACTTGGCTATTGTAAAAAACACGGTCGTCCCCTCACCAATTTTTGATTCCATCCAAATTTTCCCCTTATGCATATCAATTACTTTTTGACAATAAGCAAGTCCTATTCCAGTACCTGAGTATTCATCATGTCTATGTAATTTCTGAAAAATCATAAATATTTTATCAAAGTATTTTTCTTCAATACCAATTCCGTTATCAGAAATCCAGAATTTGTATTCGTTCGTTTGTTCTTCGGCATTGATTGTAATAATTGGGGGAGTCTTTTCTTTAGAAAATTTCAGGCTGTTCACGATTAAATTTTGAAATAAATTTATCAAATCAAGCTTATACCCATTTACCTTTAACGGTTTTCCCTTATAAGTGATACACGCCTGTTTTTCTTGAATTAAGCTATGTAGATCTGTTTTTAAATCCACAATAATTTTCTCGACATCAATCTCTTTTTGATAAGACTTTTTCCCAATCTTAGTATATTCTAAAAGCTCTTTAATAAGTGCTCTCATTCTAAAAGAGCTTTCAGTAATTACCTCAATACTCTTTTGCCCTATCTCACTCATTTTATCTTTTTCTTTGATCAAAAAATTAGAGAAGGAGATGATAGAGTTTAAAGGTTCCTGCAAATCGTGAGAGGTGATATAGGTAAACTGTTCAAGTTCTTTATTCCTGTTTTCAAGATTATTTTTGATGTTAGTAAGGTCATTTTCTACTTCTTTCCTAATAATAATCTCTGTCTCTAGTTCTTCTTTTGATACAATTGTTGTTTTCAGTTCTAGTAATACTGATTCTATAAACTGAGCCAAGTTGCCAAACTCGTTTGCCTTTTGAATTTCGAATGTATAATCTAAGTTTCCTTTACCAATGTGTTCAAGACCCACTTGTAATTTCTGAATTGGAATACGGATAGAACGGTAGATATAAGTAAAAACAATACTTATAATGATCAATGTAAAACCAAAAAGTCCAATGAGTAAATAATTGGTTGTCTCTTTGATTTGCTCAGGTTCTGGACTTCTAATTTTCAATAACCTTAATTCTTCTGCTTCAATATCAGATAACAGCATTCGAATTTCATCCATAAATAACTTGCCCGAATCGTTATTGACAATTTCTTTGGCGGCTTCATAACCTTTGTTCTTTCTTAAGTAGATTGTAAGATCTAATTCTTCAATTTTCTTATCCACCACCAATTTAAGAGAGTCAATTCTTTGGGTTTGATTTATGTTGTCGGAAGTAAGCTTTCTTATAGAGCTAATTTCTTGATAAATCCTTTTTTTACCTTCAATAAACGGTTCTAAATATTCGATTTTACCAGTAATAAGAAATCCTCTTTGTCCCGTTTCTAAATCGACCAATAAAGCTTCAATATTTCCAAGTTGCGTAAGCACTTCTTGGGTATGCAACACCCAATCGGCACTTTTTATGATTCTATTCGAGTTATAGTAAGAAATGAAAATGGAGAGTAATACGCATACGGTAACAATCACAAATCCAATAAAAACTTGTGTTGTGATACTTATATTTTTTAATGAGAATTTATTTATAACGGGATTATTAGGTTTTAAAAATTCCATTTAATTTTCTTTTCTTCATTATGCCCCTTTAATTTGAATCCTAATTAAAGGGTAGTAGTCAATATGGGTTATTACAGCAATGAGTTAATAATAAGGTCCTTTGAAGAAGGTTAAACTTTTACTTCGTCTTACCTTCTCCAAAACTCCTAATATAATTTATAAATCAATTTTGTCTTTATCCTCTTTTTCCCCTTATGTTATAATTTTATCACCCAAAATTCCTCCCTACTATTAAAATTTTATTCATTCTAAATTAACTCACCAACATTTAAGTAATAATAGAGTATCACATATCATCATTAAATCCTTACTATTCATACACTACTTCTTAGGTAGCCTATTTTTCACAAGAGCAATTTGACCCATATGATTTGCAGAGTGCTCCATCACATGAAACCATACCCAATGATTATTGATTCCTTCCTCTATATTTTCCGCAAACCAAGCGTCATCTTTTTTCTTTAGACCATCGAGTGTTTTTTGTCTGATTTTATCCCATAAATCAAGATAATATTTAATGGGTTTTCCTTTTAGATCATCTCGACTATGATCTCCTAAGCTACTGGCAATTAACCAAAATTCTTCTTCTTGTTTATCCCATGCTCTACCTTCTAAAGTCTCTACTTGATAATAGGCTTCAGTCGCCACCAAATGCATAATTAAAGCACCAATTGAGTTAGCTTGATCGTCAAACATATAATCCGTTTCTTTTTGATCGAGGTCTTTGGTCATTTCGGTAATTCTACCTTTCAAGTCTTCCAACATATCGACCATTATTCCGATCTGAGGTGAATATCCTTTTGTTGGCTTTATTTCGTATTGTGCCTGTGCTAAAGAAAATGTAAAACATAATTGGAGTAGTAGAAAGTATTTTATTTTGAATTTCATGAGTATAGTGTGTATTAATTAAAGATGTTCAGTTAGAGAGTGATTTATCAAGTAGCTGAACTTAACAATGAAATAAAATAGATGATTCTTATTTAATTCGTCCATCTATCTTAAATGTTGACACAATGAAGGTAGATAATGTACAAAATTACCTATTTCTTAAAAGATGGTGCTGTAGAAATGATATTGTGATGTCTTTAATATAACTTGGATAAATGATTTTTAGCTTTGTCAATATATAATTAATCCAATCCTATGTCTTCAAATAGCACCTTTTCTATAAAAAATCTATTGAGATTTGTTTCTAAGCCTACTCTTCTATGTACAATTGTGATTTGATAAAAATTCCAATCATTATCTAATATAATTGATTGACTTTTAATCTTTTGACCATCTTTTAGGACACTAAGTGTTTTTTCACCTGAAGTTAGTTCAATATCATGAATACTATTTATTGCTTCGAAAGTATTCCCTGCCCAAACATTGTTATCATCAATATAAATTGTTAGCGAATCTGATGTATTTCTAGTTGAATCTCCCCGGGGAGGATCTATTACAATATTGTGTATCATAAAAGACCTTTTCTGAGTGTTATTGGACTGATGATTATTGACTACATTATTATATTCAAATGACATAACCAAAAGCATCATAAACATTGAAGTTCCCATAATTACCAAAATAGTTTTTGAAATAAATGGTTTATCTCTATTTTTCTTATGTTTTAAACCTCTATTCATTTAATGGATTTGATTATTCATATTAATCACGCTTTATAGTAATTTGTATTTCTTCGTCATTTCCAAAACCGTATATCATAAATTCATCTGCCCCTCCTTTTAAATCTAAAGAGTACTCTTTAAAATCTTGGATTTCTTTTGTTTGACCACTTTCGAACTCGTAAAAATACAATGGCATTTTAATGATTTCTTTTTCATCACTGTTCAATTCTACTTTTTGTACAAAAACACCTTCAATTATTTCTTGCCTAAAGTCAGTAAAGTATCCGTCAAAAAAGTCAGAATCTTTTGAAGAAGCATATTTTCCTATGTTATTCTCTTCTAGTTTTTCAGATAATACTTTGGGTAGTTTCTCCGCTTCACAATATTTCCATTTGATCTCTAAAAATTCATTATTAATCTCTGTGTTCCAATCATAGGGATTAAAATCACTTTTTTTAGAAAACAACTTATTTAAAAAAGAATATAATCCTACAATCAATATAATTGGTAAAAGAATAATAATAATTATTGATGCTACTCCAAATACTAAAAAGTCCGCCCACTTGCTACTCTTAGTGAGTATTGGAATTTTATTGATATGAATTTTTAGATTTTTCATTGATGAGGATGTAAATAATATTTTACAGTATCATAAAATAATGACCATACCCCTATGTGTTTGAGTCAACTATGATTTAAGCTGAAGTTTGGGTGAAGTTAATTATTTCTTCCTTTTAAAATACCATTAGTATTTTCTGAATCGGGGGAGAAAAATTTGAATTCGTTTGATTGCTCTTTTTTTATTGAAAGAAATATTTTTTGTTTGTCACTATATAATCAAACAGCGTTTTGTGTATTTGTTTTATCATACCCTCACCTAAAAGTTCATCATTTTTTGTTTTAATACCTTGGCATTGTTCTAAAATATAGGGCTTAATATCATTCATGTTATCCTGTATGAATTGCTTATTAGTTTCATCATTTACAAAATAATATAACTCTTGATGGTAAATACTCAGCTCTAGTTTTAAATCTAACTCATTTAAGATATCAATTACCGCATGACTAAAATAATAGAAATTATAGAAGAATTCGTCAATAACAACAGAGTAAACATAAGTCTGTAATATACCAAAAAGCCAAATGACTTTCTGTGGTCTATTTAGTTTTAACCAATAATTTTGAAAATCATTGTTATTTTTAAATGTGCTCGGAGTATTGGAATTTTCATCTATATATTCAACTAAACGTGAGTAGGGATTATCTTCAAAATCATAGTCTACCCAATCAAAATCGTTTTCTAAAAAAAGATCTTTTTTACTTTTCGAATAATAGATTACTTCTGTTTGATTACCATCATTTAATCTTAATAATTCCACTTTGATATCTTTTGCTTTAGGTGTTAAGAATAACTTTGTTTTACTATTGGACTGAACTAATTGGAAGGAAATTTCACTGAACAGAATAGTTTAGCTACTGCTTGTTACTTTTTTAACTCCTCTAAGTTATTATTCAATCGTCTTAATTCATAAAGTATGGAGTCTTGTTTTGCTCCTCTTAAATTTTCGAAAATTTCTTGTAACTTCATTGATAAAGTGTTTTGTTGAATCAGGTTTTCTTCATTAAATACCTCAATTGTATCTCCATTTAGGATTAAATCATTTTTGTTTCCAAATTTGACGGAAATTCCTTTTAATCCTAGTAGGTTCCTATCTACTATCATAAATTTTGAATCTAAAGGTAGTTCTAGTTCTTTATCAAGATGAAGCTTTATCAAAATCTTTCCTTGTTGATTTAATTGAATATCATCAACTTCTCCAATCTCAACTCCATTCAAAGTTACATTAGCATCTGTATTTAAATCTTCTGCATGGTCAGTTAAAAGATAAATTGTCCTTTCGTTATTTACACAAGAGCTAAAAAGTCCGATAAAAATAAATATTAGTATAATGGTTCCTTTCATCATTTTAAGTGGTTATCAATGTTTGAGCTGTTAAATGTTATTTTATTTTTTTTAAATATTTTGATTAAGAATATAGTTATAGCCAAACTATGACCAATGAGTTGTCTAAAAAATGATTAGCTATTGATGTTGTAAATTTAATCTGTGATTGATGTTCTACCTTTCTTAACCTCTTGATCTATTACTTTTAAACAAAACCATTCGTTATCAGACAATTTCTCACATTTTAATATCATCTCAACTACTTGTTCATTTTTAGTAAGTTCCTCATATTCATAACCGGATACTTTTATAAAATCATCACTTTTCATATAAATCACATTCCACATACTCCTTCTATCTCTGATATCTGTTTCAAAATTGATATAATCATATATAATAGAAATTGAATCTCTATGATTTGATGATTCAGAAAGCTTAGCAAAATTTATTTTCCCTTTATAACTTCTAAACATCAGCCTACCAGTTAAAGTATAATTTTGTCCAACCTTCACTAATTCTTCAGGTGATTTTGAATATTCATATAATTGCTTTAATCGCTTTTCAGATGAAAGTTCATTAATTGAATCATTTATAGAACTGATCAGAAATCCTAAGTAAATACTAATTGATACAAATATTACTAAGGGTATAAATACTAGCTTACTCTTATTTCTCAAAACAATAGCTAAAACAAAAGACATTACAAGTCCAAGAATTATAACTAGAATAATTTGAGATAATCCACTAAATGATACTACTGACATTATTTTATCTTATTTTTGACAACAGCCACTTGTATGATATCTTTAGAAAGCATCCAAGTTGTAGAAGTCTTGAACAACTATAAATCACCCTCTGGTTTTACCACAAAAGTTTCCCATCCATCATATTCTCCATTGAACTC